>DATDOI010000151.1:0-4793 GCA_035293325.1 Candidatus Altimarinota bacterium | reverse complement strand
ACCTATAATGGGTACGAACTTGCTCCTCTATAGGTTCGCTGCAGCGCAATTTCCTAACCAGAACTATGACCGAGGTTCTCCCCGCCATCACAGAGAAACAGGAAGCCGTCCTCAAATTTATCGAGGATTACCAGATTCAGCATGGCTCCTCTCCTACTCTCAGAGAGATGCGCGAGTACTTTGGCGTCAGTTCCGATAACAGTATCCTTAAGCACCTCAAGGCCCTGGAAGAGAAAGGGTACATTGAGAAAGATGACACTCCGCGTGGAATCAAACTCCTCTCGAGTGTCAAAGAACGCTTGCAGTCGAGTGAGTTCAAGCTGCCTCTGCTTGGAATGGTCCCCGCCGGCGGGCCCGTTCTCACCGAGGAGTATATAGAAAAGTGGATGAACGTCGGAGAGGACGTTGTCTACAAATTCAAAGATTCTTATCTGCTGCGTGTGACAGGTGACAGTATGGTGGATGCGGGAATCTATGAAGGTGACATTCTCATTGTTTGCGGCTCAATGGAACCGCGCATCAGTGACGTGGTGGTGGCCCTCGTGGATAATCAGAATACCGTTAAGCGGTATATGAAAGATTCGAAAGGGCATATGTACCTGAAACCTGAAAACTCCCGTTACGATAATATTTATCCGGAAGGCGCACTCTGCATTCAGGGTGTTGTAACCGGGCTCCTGCGCTACTATAAGCGCTAAACCAAACGAGAAAAAATGTGGAGTACGAAAAACTGCGAAGGCGGTCCCGTGTTTTCTTTGGCTCAAAACTATTTTTTAACCCCATTATTATGATGATTCGTTTCTCTCTTCCCACTGCAACCCATCGACTCTTTGACCCGATGCCGTTGCCCCGCCGCATGACCATGCCACGGCGTGCGCGGCTGATGATGCAGCACTATGCGCTGAATGCCACGGCATTCAAGCGCACTGTAAAACGCGTATCGTGAGGGCGGTAACGCAGCGCAGTAGACACGCCGGTCCTGACGCGAGGTTTTTTATCTCTCGCGGGGCCGGTTTTCTTTATGGAAGGTTGCGTGGGCTGCGTGCGTCGTCAATTTGATTTTCGCGCCGGGTTCTTTTACTATTCCTGTGCTCCGCAGCCAGATTCCCGGAGCAGATTACCGACGTCGCGTGCCACTTTAGCTCAGCTGGTAGAGCAATGCTTTCGTAAAGCAGAGGTCTCGGGTTCGATTCCCGAAAGTGGCTCCATTGAGACGTGGGGAATATTTGTGCGTAAGCAGATGTCGCTTGCCATTTTAGTATTTTTGTTTTATAATGATATGAATCATTTGTTTACCTCTTGAATATGAACAGCCATGGCTCACAGCACTCCGAAAAAAACCGCGAAAAAGTTACATCGAGTATCCGGATAGGCGAAGAGTCCAAACTGCTCGGCAGCCCCGAAGCTGTAGAGGAGCTTATTGAGGGAGAGTTTGATACTCCTCTTCTGGCGCGCGAGGAACTTTCAAAACTTGTTGAAGAAGGTTACCTGCCGGTATTCCCCATGGACCGCGCCGAGGCAATTGACGCGCTCATGGATGAAGGCCTCACTCCAAAATCGAAGCTCATGGAAAAAATGGATACTGTTGTCGGCACCATCGGCCGACCGCACCTTCGCGGGAAATCACGATTCCTTGTTGTCATCCTGGAGCCTGAAAAAATTGCGGATAAAATCGCACCGCGTTTTACGGGAAAGAACGGCCGGACTTTTGTGGGAGCCGTGAGTCCGCTCGGCCCTATCGGGAAAGAGCACATCATGATTCTGGACCCGGATACTCTTGAAGTACTCCATGCTCCCGAACATGTCCGCGAAATGCAGGATATGCGGATTATGATACACGGAGAGACCAGAAGTCTCGGCAGTCTGCTCCGTGAAAAGCAGCTCGAAGCGGAACAGTTTACAAGCGACGATGCGGTAAACCGTGAATTTTCGGATTTGATAAAGCACGACTATCTACCGGTTTTTCCTCTTTCCGCAGACATGCTCGAAGAGGTAAAAAAAGACGGTCTTATGCTTGGAAAGACAAACGTCTCGGCTGCACATGCGTGGCGCGGAACGCTTGGCCGGACACCGGGAAAAGGTGATTACCTTGTCGTCATTGTTGACCGTCATCTTGTTGAAAAAGCTCTCATGCCCGTGAAAACCCGTGGCGGCGCATTTGTGGGTGGAGTTGAAGCCCAGGAATCCATCCCTCCAAGGGCAATAGCCATTATTGATACGAAAACACAGAAACTTGTGTCCGCGCCGGAAGGCGTTGAGTTTGAAAAAGGCGAGATTCGCGGCGTCGTCGAATCTGTCCGCGAGAAAGTGCAAAAGGCCGCCTAATACGTTTCGTCCGGCGAACTCCTTGAGCCATCATCCGATGGCATCCCTGTCTTTGCCCATATCTCTTTCATGACATGGGTCAACTGTTCAAGTCTTTCAAAAGATTTTTCTGCGGCGCCAATCTCCAATGTACGTGGTCCCCTTGAGGACTGAATGGGAGTTCTGCTCATGATACGCCAGGCGGTCGGTTTTTCATCGGAATCCATGGCCGTGAGCCTGTCTCCCATAAGCGCCCGGATATTACTTTTCACAAACTCCATTATCTGTGGCACATCATGAGCTTCCGCGTTTTTTTCGAGCAAAATACTTGGGCCATCAGGCTCATACGAAACATCCGCAAATCCCAGCGAGCGGTACTCGGGAAGTGTAAAAGGCAGCTGATCGAGAAGCTGGCCCGGCATGCGAAACTGTACGACCGGTCTGGCACGGTCAACCGTTACGGTTGTGACCACGGGGGGGCGCAGGTCTGCGATCTGGTCTCTGAGTGAGCGCATTGGATTGGTTCGGATGGACTGATTGCGGTTGCGGATAATAGATAAAAATGGCCTCTTTGGCAAGTCTTTCATTTTCCCTGCCTTTTAACTATTATTCACGTGCTTTTTTAGGGATTTTTTAGAGTCCGATCATGAATTTTTCATTCGTAAAAATTGCGGTTTTTACCCCTCTTTCCCATTGCGATGCGGTCAGAAAAGCTCTCGCTGAAGCCGGAGCCGGGCATATCGGCAACTACGACTCCTGCTCTTTTTCAACCAAAGGGGTCGGAAGATTCCGGGGACTTGAAGGGACGAAACCATTTATCGGGGAGGCAGGAAAGACAGAGAATGTTGAGGAGGAACGAATTGAGGTCATTTGTCCTTTTGAAAAACTGGAGACGGTTCTCGCGGCCGTGAAGAAAGTTCACCCCTACGAAGAGCCGGCAATAGATGTTTATCCTCTGCTCAACCGCGCATGACCCCCATGATGGCTCAGTACCGTGAGATCAAAAACAAGCACGGGGATGCGATACTTTTTTTTCGCCTCGGTGATTTTTATGAAATGTTTTTTGAGGATGCGATTGAGGCCTCACAGCTTCTGCAGATCACTTTGACGGCACGCAGTAAGGGGCCGGATGCGACTCCCATGTGCGGCGTTCCGTACCACGCCGCCGACGGCTACATCGCCAAACTTACGCGACTCGGGAAAAAAGTGGCGATCTGCGAACAGCTCTCCGATCCGGGATTGCCGGGCATTGTTCAGCGCGATGTCATACGGATTATCACGCCCGGAACAACGCTGGACGATAACGTTCTTCAGCAGAAAGCGAACAATTACGTACTGGCGATTGTGCCTGCCGGTCTGCCGGGAGCGACTCACTTCGATATCGCTTTCGCGGATGTGACAACCGGCGAGTTCCTCGAGACAAAAATTGAAAACGAAAAAATGCTGATCTCTGAAATCCAGAGAATCGGTCCGACGGAAGTCATCCTCACGCCTTCCTCTTTTACACATCCTTCTGTGGAACTTTTGCGCCGGAATTTGCCGCAGGTGTTTTTCTTTCCACATGATATTTCCGGAAACGACATATCGGCTGAAACGCTCCTGACCGACTACCTCAAGGGAACGCAGAAAAATTCGCTTGAGCACATGGGCAAAGCTGAGCCGTATGATATTCATGAGTTTATGGCTCTCGACGAATCAACCCTGAAAAATCTGGAGCTCCTTACAACGCTCCGCGAAAACGGGAAAGAAGGTTCTCTGTTATGGGTACTCGATCGTACCTCCACATCCATGGGCGGACGCATGCTTCGCCATTTTGTGACGCATCCCCTCCTCAGAAAAAAAGAGATAGAGCTGCGACTGGATTCGGTGGGTGAGCTTGAAAAAAATCAGCAGCTGCTTGGAGATGTAAGGGAAATTCTCAAAAGCGTGATGGATCTGGAACGGCTCATTTCGCGCATCAGCCTGGGACGCGGCAGCGCCCGCGATCTTGTGGGGATCTGCCAGTCGCTCCTTACGGTGCCCAAATTTCAGCAAATGCTGGGAGGGTGTTTTTCTCATCTGCTCAAAGATGTGCGTGACTCAATTGATGCTCTTCCCGATGTGACTGGTTTAATTCAGCGCGCGATTGTGGAGGCTCCGCCCCTTTCCATCACCGAAGGCGGGATTATTGCGGACGGGTATAACGCTGAACTGGATGAGCTAAAAAAAATCAGCCGCGACGGGAAAGGTTTTATCCGGAATCTTCAGGAGCAGGAGATTGCTGCGACGGGCATCAGCAACATGAAAGTGCGCTACAACAAAATTTTTGGCTACTATCTTGAGGTTTCCAAATCTCACGTGAGTAAGGTTCCCCAGCACTACATCCGCAAGCAGACGGTCGTGAATGCCGAGCGGTACATCACTCCTGAACTAAAGGAGTTCGAAGAGAAAGTTCTGGGCGCGGAAGAAAAAATTGTGGCGCTCGAACAGAAAATTTTTCAGGAGATTCG
>DATDOI010000150.1:0-3231 GCA_035293325.1 Candidatus Altimarinota bacterium | reverse complement strand
AAACATTAAGCTTAAGCGGTGAAGCAGATTTCCACCTGATGGCCGCAAGTTATGGAACAGGAACAATATATACATGGACGCAAGGTCCAAACTCACTCATGCCGACAAAAGGACTCTATTATTCACTCGACGGCATAGTGTGGGACGCAGCAGACATGGAGGGAATGGATGCTGATCCGCTCGCACTCATAGCGGATCCGGAAAAAAGTTCACGCATTGTTGCCGGGACTCTGAGCGGCTCATACATTTCGGCTGACTACGGTAAAAACTTCAACCTTCTGTTGAAAGACCAGGTCATCACCGGAGGAGATTTTGTCAGAGACGATATGGATTTGATTGCCGGAGTTCTGAAGGAGGATGGATCCGTGGGGTTGATCCGCGTGGATACTGAAAGCGGCCAGACCACGGACCTGACAACACCGTCACTTGCCGCAAGAGAGTATCTGACCTACATCGCCGTAAGCCCGGTGGACTCCAATACTATCTTCATGGTAACGCCCCTCAAAAACGGCTTCGTTTCGTACGATGGAGGAAAAACATGGAAGCAGATTCTTGGAGGTGAGTAAAAAAACGAAAAAAAATACGGGGCGGCGGCCATTGGGGACGTCTCTCCTACGCTTCCGGTTCCCATTGAAAAAAGAGCAGGAATGGTTTACATTAGGCGCTGCCCCTAAGGGCAATTTCACAATCGAGTGCCCGTAGCTCAGATGGATAGAGCGTTGGCTTGCGGAGCCAAAGGTCGCGCGTTCGACCCGCGCCGGGCACACCATGAAAAGCGTATAAAACAATCAGCGGGGGCTCTTAGCTCAGCTGGTAGAGCGCGGCATTCGCATTGCCGAGGTCAGGGGTTCGAATCCCCTAGGGTCCACCAGACTGCCTTTTTCAGGGCAATTAGCTCAGCTGGTTAGAGCGTTCGATTCACATTCGAAAGGTCACTGGTTCGAATCCAGTATTGCCCACCAGAATTTGACTTTCGGATTTTTGCCCGACCAATTCAGCCACGCGAAGCGCGGGAATTCAGGCAATTATATTGCTTAACACACCTATCCAACAGAGGTAATATAAAAATATGAATAACACGAAGAGCAATAAAAAGGAGTTGTCACCGGAACAACGTGAAGAACTACTCAAAGCGTTGAAAGCCCGTTTTGGGAAAAACACAAACCGCCATAAAGGTCTTGAATGGGCTAAAGTACAAACAAAGCTGGAAGTTCATACTGAAAAACTATGGTCACTCAATGAAATGGAAAGAACCGGCGGTGAACCGGATGTTGTTGGCCATGATAAAAAGACCACCCCGCTTAGCGGGGGGCAGACGGGCGAATACATTTTTTATGATTGTTCAGCGGAAAGTCCTAAAGGCCGCAGAAGTGTTTGTTACGACCGTGAAGCGCTGGAGGCAAGAAAAGAACATAAACCGAAAGATAGCGCTATGGGTATGGCTGCTGCAATGGGCATTGAGATCCTGACGGAAGAACAATATCGGGAGCTGCAGAAACTTGGAAACTTCGATGCAAAAACATCAAGCTGGGTAAAAACACCTTCTGATATCAGAAAACTCGGCGGTGCCCTCTTTGCTGATCGCCGCTACGACAATATCTTCATCTATCACAACGGTGCAGAATCTTACTATGCCGCCAGGGGGTTCCGTGGCTTGCTAAAGGTCTAAATTTTGCACAGACAGCGAAATTTGATATTTTCACCAATGAACTATTGGTCCTTATTGTTGATCCCAAAAGATGGATATGATATACCTATGGGGGGTATATCTATTAGAAACTATAACACTCCATGGTCGACCCGTTCAAGCGGAAAACAGTCTCCCGGCTTAAAAGAGCGAAAGGCCAGATTGATGGCATTATAAAAATGGTGGAAGAGGATAAATACTGCGTTGATATCATCACCCAGGTGCTGGCGGTTGAAGGAAGCCTTAATGCTGTTTCCCGCCTGATACTGGAAAGTCACCTCAATACCTGCGGGACAAAACATCTCGCCTCCAATGACGGCAAAAAAAAAGACAAATTTATCCGGGAGATAATGAAAATTGTTGAGTTCTCAGGACGTTAAATCACAGTCTTAACGATACATCATGGATCAGGAAAAAATGTACACCTGTCCGATGCACCCCGAAGTGCAAAAGGACAAACCGGGCATGTGCCCCGAATGCGGGATGAATCTCGTTCCCGCTAAAAAAAAACCGGTGTCCGGGGAGAAGCATGGGATGCACCATAAAACGAAAGAGGGCTTCAACAAACATGAAGGACACAACGTGAACATTTTTGCCCGGAAATTCTGGGTAAGTCTGGTTCTCACCATTCCCATTCTCCTTTATTCCGAACTGCCGAAACTATTTTTAAACTGGAGCGCGCCGGCTTTTAACGGATCACAATACCTTGAACTCATTGTGGGCTCCATCATCTTTTTTTACGGAGGATGGATTTTTTTAACGGGAGCATGGCGGGAACTGAGGGCAAAACTTCCGGGGATGATGACGCTCATTGCCATTGCCGTCACCGCCGCCTATCTTTTTAGCGCGTATGCCGTGCTGGCAAACGCCGGCCACACTCTTTTTTGGGAACTGGCGACGCTCATTACCATCATGCTGCTCGGCCACTGGATGGAAATGCGCGCCGTACAGGGAGCACAGGGCGCCTTGAAAGAGCTTTCCAAACTGTTGCCGGACACGGCAGAAATCGTGCATGGGGATAAAACTGTGGTCGTCCCGCTGGAAGAGTTAAAAATAAACGACATCGTTCTGGTCCGACCCGGCGGAAAAATCCCGGCAGACGGGAAAATAGTCGAAGGAAAATCGGACGTAAATGAATCCATGGTAACGGGCGAATCGAAACCTGTCTCCAAAAGGATTGAAAACGAGGTTATTGCCGGAACCATAAACGGGGACGGCATGCTGAAGGTGAAAGTACTCAAAATTGGAGAGAACACCTTCCTTGCAGGGGTACAAAGGCTCATTGCCGAAGCACAGGCATCCAAATCCAGACTGCAGATATTGTCAGATCGCGCGGCCTTTTATTTGACCGTCATTGCCATAACCAGTGGCGGAATAACCCTTGTTACATGGTTGACCCTGAATGCCGGTGTTGTTTTTGCCGTTGAAAGGCTTGTGGCGGTACTGGTTATCGCCTGCCCGCATGCCCTTGGTCTGGCCGTACCGCTTGTCGCCTCCATTTCAACAACCATGGCGGCCCGAAACGGTCTGCTTATTAAACAGCG
>DATDOI010000149.1:0-2647 GCA_035293325.1 Candidatus Altimarinota bacterium | reverse complement strand
CCCGCCGATAATAAAACGGCCCGTGGGGTTCACATGATAGATCGTTTCCTTGTCCAGAAGATCGTCGCACACCGGACGAATAACATACTCAATCACATCCGCTTCAATCTGTTTCTGTTCAACTTCAGGACCGTGCTGCGTGGAAACCACAATGGTGTGCACGCGCTTCGGCTTGCCGTTTTCGTACTCGATCGTTACCTGACTTTTGCCATCCGGACGCAGATAGCGGAGACCGTTGGCGCGGCGTACATCGGCAAGTTTTTTCGTCAGACGGTGCGCCAGTAAAATAGGCATCGGCATAAGTTCCGGAGTTTCGTTCACGGCAAATCCGAACATCATGCCCTGGTCACCAGCCCCCCCCGTATTAACCCCCATAGCTATATCGTGACTCTGTTCATCAATGGCCGTCAGCACCGCACAGGCTTTGGAATCGAATCCGTACGTTGCATCGTTGTACCCGATCTCTTGAATCGTTCCGCGCGCAATTTTTGGAATATCAACATAGCAGGAAGTTGTAATTTCGCCTGCCACAAGGACTAAACCGGTCGTCACAAGCGTCTCGCACGCAACACGGCCTTTCGGGTCCTGGGCCAGAATATTATCAAGCACCGCGTCAGAAATCTGATCCGCGATTTTGTCCGGGTGCCCTTCGGTGACGGACTCTGAAGTGAAGAGAAAGCTGTTCATAATGGGTAGGGCCATGATATTAGTTCTGCCGGAAATACTCAATCGTTTTCAGCAGGCCATCTTCCAGTCCGACCTTCGGCTGAAAACCGGTTTTTTCTTTTGCCAATGAAACGTCCGGACGGCGCATAACAGGATCATCCGGCGCCTTATCAACATGGCTGATCGTGCTTTCAGACTTGGTGAGCGAAACAATTTTTTTTGCGAGGTTATTGATCGTGATCTCTTCCGGATTTCCCAGGTTCACCGGGCCAAGGAATTTTTTATCCGTCTCCGGAATCGCAACAAGTCCATCAACCATGTCATCAATGTAGCAGAAAGATCGCGTCTGCAAGCCGTCGCCGTGAACCGGCAGAGGTTCACCCGCAAGGGCGCGTGAAATAAATTCCGGAATGCAGCGTCCGTCATGTTTGCGCATGCGCGGTCCGTACGTGTTGAAAATGCGGACGATTTTCAGATCGAACTGGAAATGTTTCCAGTAGTTCCAGCTCAGCGTTTCGGCAAACCTTTTCCCTTCCGTGTAACAGCTTCGTTCGCCCACGGTATTGACGTTTCCCCGATACTCCTCTTTTTGCGGATGCTGCAGCGGATCGCCATACACCTCGGAACTGGACGCCAGCACAAACGACAAAAAATATTTACCGACGATATCCAGAACATTTTTTGTTCCGAGCGCACTGGTCATGAGCGTCTGCAGTGGAATCTGGCGGTAGTCGGCTGGAGAGGCGGGGCAGGCCAGATGGTACACCCGGTCGAGATCGCTCCAGTCTCCGGGCAGAGGTTCGGTAATGTCGTGTTCAAGAAGTGTGAACCCTTTGCCCTTTTCCAGGTGCGCAATATTTTTGCGGCTGCCGGTGATGAAATTGTCCACGCACACAACCTCGTGACCGTCTTTGATAAGCCGTTCACATACGTGGCTGCCGATAAAACCTGCACCGCCGGTAACAAGTATTTTCATGCCAAAACCTTAAACCGGGCCAATAGTACACTTTTTTCGTTCTCTACAAAAGTAGGCTATACTGGTGCCGCTTGCCAAAAATCGCGCATGAAACCGCATATCAGCATCGTCATTATCAACTACAACACCAAGCACCTGCTCTCCTCGTGCCTGGAAAGCCTTCGCGCGCAGACCTATGCGGAAAGGGACGTTATTTTTATCGACAATGATTCGCACGACGGTTCATGCGAATACGTGCAGCGCCATTTTCCGGAAGTCACGGCGGTCTGCAATAAGGACAATCTGGGCTATGTCGGAGGTGCAAATCAGGGCATCAAACTGGGAAAGGGAGAGTATGTGATGCTCATGAATCCGGACATTAAATTCGAGCCGGACTACATTGAAAAATGTTTGAAAAAAATGGAGGAGGATAAAAAAATAGCGGCAATATGCGGGAAAATTTATAAGTACGATTTTGAAAACGACCGTCCGACAAAATTTATCGATACCGTGGGTTTGTTCTGTTTCCGGAACCGCAGGGTGATAGATGACGGTCAGGGACTTGAAGATAAAGGGCAGTTCGATAAGGAGAAAGAGGTGTTCGGCATATCCGGAGCATGTCCCATTTACCGGCGCGAAGCTCTGGAAGACGCGAAGTATAAGGATGAATATCTGGACGATAATTTTTTCATGTACAAGGAGGATGTGGATATTTCCTGGAGGTTTCGTCTGCTGGGGTGGAAATGTTGGTACTTTCCGGGTGCGGTTGCGTACCACGGACGTGGAACAGGCGTGCTGAAACGTTTTACGCACATGGAGGTGTACAAAAATCGCAGCAAGCTCACACCCTTCCAGAAAGGTTTTTCTTTTAAAAATCAGCGGCTGATGCAGTTGAAGAACGAGCTTTTTCTCTCGTACTTGAGAGACTTTTTCCCGATGCTCTGGAAAGAGATACTGGTTCTGGGGTACATGATTTTTAAGGAGCAGTATCTTTTTAAATCCTGGTGGCAGATGGTGAAGCAGATA
>DATDOI010000148.1:0-2551 GCA_035293325.1 Candidatus Altimarinota bacterium | reverse complement strand
ATTGGTACAGAAAATCCGGTCTTGCGGTTGCGCTGGTTTTCATCGGCTTCTTCATCGGGGGCATATTAAAAACGGCCGGAGTACCGTGGGATGTTACTATTGGGATATTGGTTGCGAGTTGGTTCGTTGTGTGGATGTGGTGGCATCTGTCGCGTCGCCCACCAAAAACTAAAAAGAACCATGTTGGGTTTGTAGTCAGTATCCATTGTGAAGATGACAAAGAAAGTAAGAAGGTCCGACAAGATTTTATTATCCCACTAAGGCAATTATTGAAGCACAGCAACAAAGGTCAATTATTTCATTTTTTCGAACTCCCTCAACACCTCACTAGTGAGATTAATGATATTGGTGAGGCTGAAGAACTAAGAAAGAAAGTCCGAGCGCATTTTATGCTGTATGGCCGTGTGCGTGAGAGAGTGCTTGATGGGAAAGAACATCACATAATTGAACTCGAAGGGATCGTTTCACACAAACCAATCTCAGAGAAAACCCAACAATTTGTTGCGAGTGAGTTTGCCGAACTGCTTCCCAGAAGAGTTAATATATTAAAAGAAAATGATCTTTTGTCTTTCAAATTCACGTCTGAATGGACGGTTATTGTTGCTGAATACATTATCGGTATTGCTGCGGCAATCTCTGGAGATTTGGATTATGCCGAGGTGCTTTATGGTAATGCCTTAACGAAATTAGAACGCCAAGACCAGCGTTTTCCCATATATGACAAGCTGGCTAAGCGGATTCCTATTCGAATCTCAGAACTTTATGAGGCAAGAGCGATCAAGGTTCATCAAAAATGGAGCAATACTTATGATGCTAAGTTCATTGACCAACTTGGTCAGTATCTCGATAAGATAGCAGAGGAACGTAGAGCCGAACCCAGCGTGGTATTATTGAGTGCGATATATGCGTTTGTGCAAAATCGCGATGTGCAAAAGGCATTAAAAAATCTCGCAAAACTCAAAAAAATAACCAAAGATTCAGAAAAAACAAATTTAGCAGGGGCATGGAATTGCAGTATGGCATTTTTATATGCGTATAATGGAAATCTTAATGTCGCAATTAGGCATTATCGAAAAGCAGCCATGGCCGCTGTTGAGCCTGATATAATTGCTCAGGTTGAAAGCTTTCTGTGTTGGGTCTTAGAAAAAGAGCCAGAAAAATATCAACTCTATTATTGTCTCGGATTTTTTAACTGGAAGATTAAGGGGGATGTTGTTCAAGCTGAAAAAGACTTTAGGGCACCTCTAAAAACCCCTTGTCTTAAAGAGATTTGCGTGTCCGCGTGACATAGCGCAAGTTTTTTTGGTCTGTTTTTCGTTTTTTCCCGCGCGAGGCCTTGCCGTTTTCCGGTTTCCGGCGCTACGCGGGGGCTGGTTTAGCGAGGAAGACGAACCGTTGCAGGTTGTAGGCGAGGTTCTTAAGGCCGATGTTCGCTCGGGCGCGGACGATGCCGATGCAGCGCACGAGCTTCCCTCCCATTTGCGCCTGCCTGCCGAAGACATGCTCGACGCGGGCGCGGACTCTTGAACGACGGGTGTTGGTCGCCTGTTTCGCCTCGGACAAGGGATGCCCGCGCGTCCCCTTGTAATGAATGCGCGAGCGGTAGCCGCGGGCCTTCAGTTCTTCCTCGCGCGCTTTCGCGCGGTACGCCGCGTCGGCCCATGTGTCCTTCGCCGTATTCTTTTTGTCGAAGACCTCGTCGAAGGCGCTGCTGTCGTGCACGGAGGCGTCGGTGACGTGATACCGGCGGATCAGCTTGTGCGTCTTGTCTGTGTTGACGTGGTTCTTGTAGCCGTAATAATTCTGTTTGTTCTTCACGGCCCACCGCGCGTCCACGTCTTTCTGCCGCAGCTTTGCGGGTTCCTTCTTCCATTCCTTCGGCGTTTCCCCGGCCTTGATCGCGTCATTCTCATCGCGATCGTTGCGCTGTTTCGGCACGGGGATAATGGAGGCGTCGATGATCTGTCCGCCGTTCGCCATCAGCCCGTGTTCTTCCAGATGCCGGTCGAACCGCGCGAACAGCTTCTCCACCGCCCCCGCCCGCGCGAGCCTCTCGCGGAACAGCCAGATCGTCTTCGCGTCCGGAACCGTGCCGTCCATGTCCAGCCCCAGGAACCGCATGAACGACAGGCGGTCGCGTATCTGGTACTCCGTCTGGTCGTCGGACAGATTGTACAGCGCCTGCAATACCAGCACCTTGAACATCAGCACGTCGTCGAACGGCGGCCGTCCGCCAAGGCCGTTCTCCTTGCGTTGCAAGGTCTTCTTCAGGTGCTTGCGGAAGCTCTCCCACGGGATCATCGTCCGCAGCCCTTCCAGCGGGTCGCCCGCCCGGCTCAATGCCTCGTACCTGTCCTGAACGTCGAAAAAACCCGGCTGCCCTGGCATCGGTGACTCCTGTTTGCTTCTGGAATCACTGAATCAGAATTTTATGCCGCAGAATAGGGGGTTTTTAGAGGTGGCCTTTAGACGGTCGGGAAGGCGAACGCCCGCGCCGCCGAGCGAACGCTCCATGCATATTTATTGATCAAAAAAATCATTCCAAGCCCAA
>DATDOI010000147.1:0-4717 GCA_035293325.1 Candidatus Altimarinota bacterium | reverse complement strand
TATGTTCGTGTTCGCTCCCCGGGAAAATCTTCAGTTTTTTGAGAATGTCCTTTTTTATCTTTGTGTGCGGGATCATGCCGGCAATGGCCGATTCCAGCACCCGTTCCGGGTTTTTTTCCAGAAGCTCTTCCGCGCGGAAAGTTTTTAACCCGCCCGGATAGCGCGAATGATGATGGTATTCTTTCTGAAGCAATTTGCTGCCGCTCAAGCCGATCTCTTTCGCATTGATGACAACCACATAGTCTCCGCAATCCAGATGGGGAGAGAACGTGGGCTTGTTTTTGCCCCGTAAAATATCGGCAAGTCTGGTCGCAACTTTACCGAGCGTTTTGTCTTTAACGTCCACCAGAAACCACTGGCGCTTCATTTCCGAAATTTTTGGAGAAAAGGTTTTCATGTATTCAGGTCAGTTCAATTTGTACGAGCGGAGCAGCATCTCCGGCGCGAAACCCTATATTTATAATGCGGGTAAAGCCGCCCTGTTTATTCTGAAAGCGCTGCGTCAGGTTTTCCATTACCTTCTTTGATGCCAGTTCGCTCTGCATAAGCTTATTTATTTCCCGGATTGCCATCGTCTTGTTGCCCTTTTTGCAGGATCTGATCAGTTTATCTATGACTGGCTGGAGGGCTTTCGCCTTCGCCTGCGTCGTCTGAATTTTTTCATGGAGCACCAACGAGGTCGCGAGATTCTTCAGGAGAAGTCTCCTCGGTCCCCGTGCACGTTTCAGCCTGGCTTTTTGTACCTGGTGTCTCATGACAGTAAATTATTCTTTTGAAAGACTCATGTTGCGGCCACCCAGCGCTTCCGCTACTTCCGTGAGCGCCTTTTTACCAAAACCGCGGAGATTCGTCAATTTGCTTTCCGTGCATTTGGAAAGCTGCTCAACGGAGCCGATGCCGCCGTTAATGAGGGCATTGAGCGTGCGCGGCGAGAATCCGAGAATTTCGATCGGCGTGTAAGATTCCTGAGCCGGCTTGTTTTTCTCTTCCGCCTGTTCTTTTTCCTGAATTTTTTTGAAATCGCTCATATACTCTTCTTCCACGATCGCGTTTTCCTGATTGAAGAGATTGAAGTAGGACTGGAGAATATTTGAAGCAAACTTGAGCGCGTTTTCCGGTGTGATAGAACCATCCGTCATGATCTCAAGTGAAAGCTTATCGAGATTCGTCATCTGGCCGACGCGGGTGGATTCCACTTCGTAGCGGACTTTGCGTACAGGAGAGTAAATGGCATCCAGAATGATCATTCCCGGATCAATGTTGTCCTCTTTCTGACGCAGAGCGGCTGGAACATAACCCACGCCCTTCTCTACGTGCATCTGAATATTCAGTTTGGCTCCTTTTTCCAGAGTCGTGATGTACTGGTCCGGATTGAGAATTTCAACATCGCTCGGGCATTTGATGTCTTTTGCATGGATTGCTCCCTCTTTGGTCGCGTTCAATGTGAGCGTCGAACTTTCAGGAGAGGTTTTTTTGATATGAAGGAGTTTCAGGTTGAGCGTTATATCGAGGATGCTGTCTTTTACACCCTTCACGGTGGAATACTCATGACTGACACCGTCAATTTTTACGCCTGTAATGCACGCGCCGGGCAGGGAAGACAGAAGAATCCTTCGAAAGCTGTTTCCTATCGTCGTTCCGTAACCGGGGGGAAGTGGACTGACCGTAAATACGGCATGATTACCGCTGACCCGTTCAGTTTTGATCTTCGGAATGCCGATTTCGGCTTGAATCTGGTGCATTCGGGGTGTGGGGTTATAAATTATTGTAGGATATTATTTCGAGAAATACTCAACAACGAGGCTCGTCTGGACAACTTTTTCCAGATCTTCCGGTTCCAGCGCCCTTACAACTTCACCGGCGATTTTTGCATAATCAACCTTGATCCATTTTGCGGGAGCAAATTTTTGTTTTTCCAGATCGGCGAACATTTTTGAATTTCTGAGACGTTCAACAACTTCAATCTTGTCTCCCATTTTCACCTGGAAAGAAGGAACGTTCACGCGGGTGCCGTTCACACGGAACGTGCCGTGGTTTACCATCTGGCGCGCTTGAGGGCGTGATTTCGCCAGTCCGGCCCGGAAAACAGTGTTATCAAGTCTTGTCTCCAGAAGTCCCAGAAGCGCGTTACCCGTGATCTCCTTCTTTTTGGCCGCTTTTGTAAAATAGTTGGAGAGCTGACGTTCCGTCACACCATAAAGCCTCTTGAGCTTTTGCTTTTCGCGAAGCTGGCGGGAGTATTCGGAAGGTTTGCTGAAACTTCCTTTTGGTCCGTGCATACCGGGAGGATGGCTCTTTTTGGCAGGATTGTAGCGTTCATTACCGAAGAGGTTGATTCCTTCGCGGCGGCAGAGACGTAATTTTGGGCCTGTATATCTGGACATAGCTTCTGCAGTTTATAAGGTGTTTGCTTCGCAAACTTTATTGGTAGGCGCACTTCGCCCTTTGGGCTTCGTGCGTGCTATACGCGTCGTGATTTTCTCGGGCGGCAGCCGTTGTGTGCAACGGCCGTTACATCGGTAATGGATTCGATATTGAGTCCCGCATTCTGGAGACCGCGCATAGCCTGTTCACGGCCATTGCCCGCTCCTTTGATGAATACGTGAACCCGCTCCACGCCGTATACTTTTGCTTTTTCAACAACTTTTTCCGCTGAAACCTGCGCCGCGTACGGAGTCGCTTTTTTTGGACCTTTGAACCCGCTTGATCCGGCGCTTCCCCATGCCAGCACTTCCCCGTTCGGGTCTGTAATCGTAATCATTGTGTTGTTGAACGAAGCCTGGATATAGGCGCGGCCGTCCGGCACAATGCGACGTTTCGCCTTCTTTTTGCCTTTTGCCTTTCCGGTCTTCGCAGGACCTTCGGTCTTTAGAGCGGCACTTTCAGCTTTTGCCTCTTTGGCGGCGCCTTCTTTTGACGCGCCTTTCGATGCCGCACTCTTCGCCGTTTTTTTAGGTTCGGCTTTTGCCGGCGTCTCAGTTTCCTCGATTTTCTTTTCTTCCGCCATAAAAGGTTACGTTACAAGATCCAAATAACAAGATACAAAACAATGAGTTCCTACTTGGTAGCGATCTTCTTGTTTGCTACCGTCTTCTTCTTTCCCTTTCGGGTGCGGGCGTTCTTTTTGGTTTTCTGTCCGCGTACGGGTAACCCCTTGCGATGACGAAAACCCCGATATGTTCCGATCTCCTGCAGACGCTTGATATCCATTTGCGTCCGGCGGCGCAGGTCGCCTTCCACGGGCATCTTTTCAATTTTTTCACGGAGAAGGGCGAGCTGATCTTCCGACAAGCTCTCCACTTTTATGTCCCGATTAATACCGGCTTCTTTCAAAAGGTGGATGCTGAGTTTTCTCCCGATGCCGTAAATGGCGGTGAGACCAACTTCTACTCTTTTTTCTTTAGGGAGATTAACTCCAGCGATACGTGCCACTTTTCTCGAAAATTAAGAATAATGAGATTAACCCTGTCGCTGTTTATGCTTCTTTGTCGTACAGATGACGCGCACGACGTTTTTCCGGCGAATCACCTTGCATTTATCACAGAATTTTTTGACTGATGAACGAACTTTCATGATTCAAAATTCTTTGTTGATTTATTCAGATGCAGGCGGTTCCGCAGGGGCTGTCCCGGACGCTTCCGCAGGGGCAGGGGCCTCTACTGCCGGAACTGCTGCTACTACCGGCGCTCCCTCTGTTTTTGGAGCCTCTTTCGCGGCCTCACCAGGTCGTCCTCTTACGTCTTTGTGGCGGAAGATAATTCTGCCCTTGGTGAGATCGTAAGGGGTTAGTTCTATCGTTACCTTATCGCCAGGAAGGATGCGTATGTGGTTAATACGCATTCGGCCCGATATATGGGCGAGGATTTCGTGTCCCTGATAATTTTCGTCGAGGAGCTTCACGCGGAACATTGCATTCGGCAGTGATTCGGTGACGACACCAAGGACTTCGATGACCTCTTTTCCCATAGGATATTGGGCTTCTGTAAGGCCTTTTTAAGGCTTAAATTTTTACAAATAGCGTAAGGATTCTACATGACAAAGTAGGTGTTTGCAACAGATTTTTCCGGACCCCCTATTGACCTCTTTTTGTGAGTATTTCTGCACCTTTTTCGGTCACCGCAATACTGTGTTCCACCTGAGTTGCTCTTGACCCGTCCGCCGTTACATACGTCCATCCGTCTTTCATGAGTTTTATCTGATCCGAACCCATGCTGATAATGGGCTCAATGGCTATCGTCATTCCCGGCTGTAGCATCGGTCCGTGATCCTCATCGCGAAAGTTCGGGACCGGAGGATCCTCGTGCAGCCTTTTTCCCACTCCGTGGCCGATAAGATCCCGGACAACCGAAAATCCGTTTTTTTCCACAATATCCTGAATGATCCCGCTGATGGTACGGATCCTTACTCCGGGTTTTACAGCTGCAATTCCTTTCTCAAGCGCTTTTTCCGCCGTCTGCATGAGTTTGAAACTCCGTTCATCAACTTTTCCAACGCCTTTCTGTATGGCGGAGTCCGTATGAAATCCGTCCAGCACAACGCCGCAGTCTACCGTAATAATGTCTCCCTCTTTCAAAACGTAGCCCGTGGGAATCCCGTGGACCACCTGTTCGTTGACGTTTGCGCAGAGCACGTTCGGATAGCCCCTGTATCCCTTGAACGAAGGTATAACCCCAAATGACTTCATCATCGCTTCAGCCTTTGCATCGAGTTCCAGGGT
>DATDOI010000146.1:0-4416 GCA_035293325.1 Candidatus Altimarinota bacterium | reverse complement strand
CGTCGGAACATCCTGTAAAATGGCTGTCACACGCTCCAAACCCATGCCTGTATCCACATTCTGCTGCTTCAATGGCACATACGAACCGTCCGGCTGTTTGTTGTACTGCATGAACACATCGTTCCAGATCTCCACATAGCGTCCGCATTCGCAGTTGGGATGGCAGCGGCCGCTTCCATCGCTCAAAGGATATTTTTTTCGTAACGGGTCGGAAGATCCGGGTTTGTGCTCAGCCCATTCAAGTTCAGGATTCGTATCATAAAACATCTCCGTATCGGGACCGCACGGGCCGGTTTGCCCCGCAGGACCCCACCAGTTCTTTTTTTTCTCGTAAAAGAAGATCAGTTTTTTATCGCCTTCTCCGGCCTCATCAAATTTTTTGAAACCGATATTCTGCCAGTGTCCTGCAGCCTCGTCGTCGCACGGAGCATCGCTGTCACCCGCAAAACAGGTCACCATCAAGCGCTCCGGCTCCAAACCAAGCCCACCCTCTGAGGCAGGATTCATCATGAATTCAAAACTCCATTCAATCGCATCTTTCTTGAAATAGTCTCCCAGAGACCAGTTTCCGAGCATCTCAAAAAACGTGCAGTGGGTTGCGTCGCCGACCTCATCAATATCATCCGTGCGCAAACATTTCTGTGCGTTCACCAGCCGTTTTCCCGCAGGATGAACTTCGCCCATCAGGTACGGCACCAGCGGATGCATGCCCGCCGTGGTGAATAAAACGGTGGGATCGTTCTCCGGAATGAGGGAACCGGAAGGGATTTCGGCGTGTCCGTGTTTTTTAACGAAGAAATCTATGAATCGTCTTCGTATTTCCTTGGCAGTCATAAGGCAAAAATGAGGATGGGCATACGAGGCTCAATTGTAGCAAAAATCCTTGAATTCTCAAGGCTTCTCTGCGATACTGTCACAGCACCGTTTTGCTTTTGTTATGGCGAAAAAGAAAAAGAAAACCATTGCTTCCACGCGCAAAATGGAAAAAGAGGAAGGCGCGGAGGAGCAGGTAAGAAAAGAGACAAAAAAGGGTCTGAAAAAACTCTTTGCAAAATCTGACCGGCGCAAGGCTGAGAAAGAGAAGGAAAGAGAAGAAAAAATTGCGGAAAGAGCCGCAGCAAGAGAGGCGAAAAAGGCCGAAAAGGAACTGGAAAAGGCCCGCGCCGCAAAGCAGGAGTCCGAAGAAGAGATTCTGAAGTCTTTTGAGGATGCGACGAAAGAGACCGTTGAAAAGGCTCACAAGAACGGCAAAGGAAAGACGGAACGCAAAAGATTTCAAATTTCACCGGAAAGGAGACAGAAAATCCGCGGGGGACTCCTCACGCTGATCGGAATTTTTGCTTTATCGTTCATCGGATATTTTCTTTTCGGGAAAATGTTCCGTCCGGAATATCTGGCCGAAATTCTGCCGGGTGAAAAAACTGTCGGTGTGATTGAAATAAACATTGATGGCGCCAACAGCCAGCCGCAGCTCTTTTTTGAGGCCCTGAAAAATCATCCCGCATACAGCCGCCAGGGAGTTACATCACTTTTGAATACAGCTTTTCCGGTAGACTACAAAACGGAACTGGAACCGTGGCTGGCGCGCAGAGCAGGCATCGGTTTTTATGAAGTAACGTCGAAAGATGGCTCCACAAAAACTGCCCCGATAATTTTCCTTGAAAGTCGTGAACACAATCTGACCCTTGAGGCTCTAAAAAACCGCGCGTTGAATGCCGTGGACGAAGAGGTCGTCGCCACCGAGTATCAGGGACGAAAACTGTACGAATACCAGGTAAGCCAGAGTCTGAATTTTACGTTCATCAACAACTATCTGGTTCTGACGGACAGCAAGGAAACGCTCATGGCGCTGGCTGACGATATGGCTGCCGGAAAGCCAAAACTGGCGGACGATCCGACCTACCAGAAGGTAGCAAATAATCTGCCGCAGGGCGGACTGGTATTTGCATATGTTGACCTTCGAAAACTGTTCGAGGCATTGGAAAAAGATAAAGTTTTTGTAGCGCAGAAGGGGCAGGATATGCTGGCTTTCAAACCTTTCCTGGATATGTTCAGCGCTGAAGGAATGACCATTTTTGCGGAGAAAGACCGGTTTGTGGGTCAGACGTTTTCGGCTATCAACCGCGACGCCCTCGATGGCGAAGATTTCCTGACCTATAACGAAAAATATCAGGGTGAACTGCTGGCGATGGCCAATGAAGATCCGATTTTCCTGGCCGGAGGCCATGATCTGACGAAAGAGTTGAACCGTCTTGAAGATGTGTTCAAGTCGGGTACGAAAACGCCGGCGCTTATTTTTGACGGCATGCTGGAGGCACAGAAACAGCGCTATTTCGGCCGCGATATCAGCCTGAAGGACGACATCTATCCGCTTCTGAAAGGCGAGTACCTGCTGACCGCGGAAAATAATTTTGAAAAACCGGTTGTCACGCTGTATCTGCAGCTTGCCGACCCGGCTAACGATCCGGCGCGCGTCGAAAAACTGATCAACGCTTTTGTACAGGTGAGCGGCGTGTTCTCGCCGCGCGTTCAGGATGTTACCTTGCCGGACGGGACGAGCGGAAAAGAGATTGTGGCAAGCCCGGAAAAGGTTGAGCGAACGAGCGCAAAATATGCGGATAAAAATATCGAGGTGCTGAAGCTGGGAGAAACGGGCGTATCAATCAACTACGTTCAGATGGATAACGTCGCAGTGTTCTCAACCAGCCAGGATCAGCTGAAGCGCATCATGGACCGCAAGGAAGGGAAGGTTGAAACGGGTTTGAACAGCGGCAAATACTATGCCAAATCCATCTATCCGGTGTTGAGGACGGCGGACGAGGTTCTGCATCTGAAGGTCGGCGCGCTCACGGATATACTGAGTCTCTCAACGGATTCGCCGTTCACTCCATACCTTCTTCCGTTCACGAATCTGACCGTGACGAAGAACTTTTTTGAAGACGGAATCTCTACGATTTACATCGTCGACGTCATTTAACCCATCGCCTGCGTGGCACGGAAAGTCGTCCGCGACATCGAAAAAAAGGGCTTATTAACCATCTCCCTGAAAAAGGAGGGAGAAGAAGAACAGAGCCCG
Organism: Candidatus Altimarinota bacterium; assembly: GCA_035293325.1. Classification (GTDB taxonomy): domain Bacteria; phylum Patescibacteriota; class Gracilibacteria; order UBA1369; family UBA1369; genus DATDOI01. The sequence goes on along the minus strand of DATDOI010000146.1, from coordinate 1,340 downwards.
CGCGCAGAAAATGCGCTGGACTGTTCAACGATTCTGCAGAAGAAAAAGAGTGTCAGGAGGGCCGCGATTAAAGCGGGAAAAGCTGCGCTGAAAGATATTGCCCCGGCGCATGAAAAACATGAGCAGGTTTTCTTTTTTCATATCACTGAAGATGTGTCGCAAAAGAGCGGGAGAGTGACGGAACTGATGCGGCTGGTTGCGGGCGGGTTGACGATTCTGCTGCTTGTGAATGTCATCAACATTTACTATCGGGGAGTGAGCCTGAAGGATGATGTTGTTGCGTCCGCGTACAGCGGATATGAAGATCTGCTATCCGGCGCGGGAGAAGCGGGGAGCGCCAACTTTCCCGGCGCGGAGGGAGCCTTTACGGAAGCCCAGAGAAACTTTGACGTGGCGCTGGAAACCGTGGCGTTTTTGCAAACAAACGAAAACTATTTCTTTGTGAGGGAGAAAACGGTGGAGTCTATTCAAGGGCTTCTGGAAGCGGCAAAAAGTATTTCGCTGGCAGGACAGGATTTTGCGCGGGGCATTCAAAGTCTCAGCGAACTTCCAACGCTCTTCCTGCAGGAGAACGGTCTTCCCGGGAAAACGGACGTAACGGGGAAGGCATCCCTGACAGAAAGATTGAAGAGCGATCTGGAGTTTCTGAATAAGGCGCAGGCGGAAATCGAGTCCGCGAGCATCAACCTGGCGCGCGTGAGTCCGGACGTGCTGCCGCCGACCTTCCGCGAAAGGCTTGGAGTGGCGCAGGAGAAAGTGGGACAGATTAACGGGATTTTGAGGGGGGCCCGCGCAAAGATACCGGCGTTTCTGGATCTTCTCGGCGACCAGTATCCACACCGCTACCTGATTTTATTGCAGAACGACGCGGAAGCGCGTCCGACCGGCGGTTTCATCGGCAGTTACATTATTGCGGACCTCAATGACGGCTACATAACCAAGATGGAGTTCCACGACATTTATGAACTCGACGGACAGTTGCAGGAGGTGATACCGCCCCCGCCGGATATTGCCCGCGTCTCCGAAAACTGGCGTATGCGCGACGCCAACTACTCTCCGGACTATGCCGTCTCCGCTGAAAAAGTGGCCTGGTTCCTGCAAAAACAGAAAGGCCCGAGCGTTGATACCGTGATCGCCCTGAATCAGAGTTTTATTGCCGATCTGCTGGAGGTTACGGGCCCGATCCAGCTTTCCAGCCTGAACGCGCCGCTGAATAAGGATAATTTTCAGCTGGTGCTTTCGTACATCATTGAAACGAAACTGAGCGGAGAGGAGGCTCCGAAAAAGATCCTCGAAGAGCTGATTCCGGCGTTTCAGAAAAAAGTTTTTTCAGACGCGCC
>DATDOI010000145.1:0-7062 GCA_035293325.1 Candidatus Altimarinota bacterium | reverse complement strand
AAAGAAGAATACTTGCCCCAAGCAAAATATTCCTCCAGTAAATTTTTGAATCGCCCAGAGAAATAAAAACCAGCACGCCGCCCGCAAACGCCAGAAACGCGCTCCGCGAAAACGTGAGCAGCAGGGCGGCGGACAGCAGTGCCACCACTCCCACTCTCAGCCAGAATGTATTTTTCAGCCAATGCCAGGATAAAAACAGCGCCGCCGTCAAACCGCCCGCAAGAACATTCGGATGGGGAAAAGTTCCATAGGCGCGGATAAGTTTCTCACCGCCGACATCCATCTTGGCAACGCCCGGCGTATCCGGAGACAGCGCCGCCTCTCCAAGTATCTGCAGACCGAGAGAATGTTGAAAAAGGTACTGAAAAATTGCGATGCCAGCCTGCGCCGCCATACCCGCGACAAAATACTTCAGGACATCTTTCATTCCAAGAATATCCTGTCCCATTAGTACAACCAGAAGCATCAGTTCAAAAAACCTGGCGCACAAAAGAAAACTCATCAATCTGTATTCCGCGAAATAAACGGAAGGAAGAAGCGATACCGCAAAAATCAGCAACAACCCGATGAGCACTTTTGCGTCACCAAATTTTTTATAGACCGTTTCTCCGCGCAACAACGCGATACCCCAACACAAAAAAGCGGCCGCGAGCGCAACATCGCTCAGATACACAAAAAAGGTCGCGTACGGGTTAAAATTACCCGTCAGCAGAAACGGAGGATTATAAACGAGCGTCCGGATCTGCAAAGGGAACGTCACCAGAAACGCAATCAGCAAAAAACGCGACAGCTGGAAAAAATTTACCCCGGGTATCGCCTGCAGTACTGGATGGGCAACTTTGAGGGAAGGTTGGGCCATTGTTTCTGCTTACTGCGTAGTCTGCTGGGTCGTCCTGGTCGCATCCGCTTTTGGAGCAGGCGGTATAAGTCCGTCCGCAGGCAGCAAAAGGTTTATCTGGTCCTCCGCAGTTCTGAGAGCGTCGACGGCCGACACCGTTGCGAGCACGGAATCGATCGCGCGGCTGAAAATCTCGCTGTAGCGGACATCATCATAAATGGGGATGCTCTCCGCATAACCGATCTGATCGGCATAAACACCGTAAATAGGATCCTGTTTCTGATCATCAATCATGTCTCGGCGGCTGGTGGGACGATGCGTTTTCTGATTATAAAATTCCAGGTTATCCTTGCTGCTTATGAACGTAAGAAAATCCCAGGCCTCCCGCGGATGCGCCGTATTGCGTCCGACCGTCTCCACGAAATAGTTGGCGTACGCATCACGTTTTTCCGTTGACGTAGCCGGATCTATAACCTGCGGAGCGGGCGCGATGCGTATATCTCCGACACTGATGGTTTTCACCCCCTTACTTTCAAGATCCTTTATTTTCGACGTGATCTGTTCATACAAATACGAGTACCCGAAAATCATACTCACCTTCCCTCGCGCAAAAGTGTCCATCTCCTTCTCGGCAGATTTGGAATCCGCCAGATACGAGTTCCAGGAATAGTTCTTGTTCGCCGGAAGAGCAAAACTGGCATAGAGTTTCAGCGCCTCAGCCGCGGGGTTCAGAGCAATGCCGGTCGCCGTCAAAGATCGCTGCTTGGAAAACTCGGCCTTGGAAATGTTGTCGTTATAGAAACCCGCATCGTACTGGAGCATAAGCAGATAGAGAATATCCACGGCCCGGGCAATATTGTCGGAGCGGCCCATGGCAATGCCGGCAACTTCGAATCTCTCGAAACTGTTGTCCTTTTTGGTAAGCTGGAAAACATCCTCCTTCAAACCTTCCCACGTCGCGGGGGGTCTTCCGCGCGACGGAATTTTATCCTCGTAGTGGGACTTGTTGTAATAAAGAGCAAGCGTATCAACATTCAACGGAATCCCGAAAATTTTCACGGCACCGTCGGTCGGATCGCGCAAAATCAGATCGTTGGCGGCCACGCTTACGAACGTCTCTTGAAACTGCTGGGGGGTCATCATGTCCGCGGGCATCGGAGAAACTTTCTTCACGTTCCGCAGCATCCAGTAGTTCGGCACGGAAAAAATATCCGGTCCCTCCCCTTCCGCCAGCTCATTCACGATCAGGTTCAAATACTCCTCCGGATCCTCAAACTTACGATACGTAATCTGTACGTTCGGGTGTTGCGCCTTGTACTGCTCGATAAGCGGGCGGATAACATCCTCGTTATCAAAAAGTTTATAATATACGAGCTGAATGGATTCGGGCGCCTGCTGCCTGGCCGGCCCCGCCTCTTTTGCAAAACAGCCGGAAAAAAGAGCGCTCACAGTAACCGAAAGCGTTAAAACCGCAACTCCCCGCTTTAAAAATCCGCGCTGTTTCATATCCGCATTATACCTTTATGATTCGGGCGAATCCAGTCCCTCCAGAAAATATTTTTTTGAGAGCGCGTAGTAATAAAAATTTGAAAATCTGCCCTGCGTAATATTGCGAAAAGTGCGAAGGACAAAAAGAAAAACAGGATTGGACAGAAGAAAAAAAATGAATCGCTTCAAAGGGGATGGGACTTTATTGAGCTCCGGATATTTTTTGTGGATGATCCAGGCTGATTTTCCGATGCCGCGCATGCGTCCGGCAAGGCTGTCTTCCGTCATTGCATGATCGTGGTAGCCGATTGCATCCGCATTGTAGTAAATTTTGAGCCCCACCCGCTTGTGCAGACGGTAGCCGAGTTCAATATCTTCCCATCCATAGCCCGAGAAAGCCGGATCAAAAGGGTACTTATCCAGAAGCGAACGCTTGAGCGAAATATTGGAGGTATAGAAAAAATTATAGTCCGCCGCTTCCTTATCTTTCAGTTTTTCATACGCGAACTGGTGCCCGCCGAACCGCCCCAGAATCGTGGAACCGTTGGTGAGCCAATGCATGAAAGGAGTAAGCGTAAGTTTTGGATGCCAGAGCGTCAGCCCTAAAACCGCCTCATGTTCGCCCGGGTGGCGCAGGTGAAGTCGAAGATGTTCGCTCAGAAAATTTTCCTTCACGATAATGTCGTCGCCAATAAAGATAACGATGTCGCCCTTCGCTTTCTGCATTCCATGGTTGCGGGCAATCCCCTGCCCCTGGTTTGGCTGGCTCAAAAACGTGATGCCAGGATGCTGCTTTTTGAGCAACTCCATAACCTCCTTCGTTTCGTCCTTGCTTCCATCATCAACAACAATGATTTCGTAAGATTTTTCGGGAAGATCCTGTTTGAAGAGGGCGTGAATGCACTCCCTCAGGATTTTCGACCGGTTATGAGTCGGTATGATGACGCTTATCTGCATATAAAACAGTGTAACCCAGGGGCGGAGGATTTCCTAGCTCCCCTGCCCCCCGGGCCACACTGCACATAAGAGACGGCTTATCGGTCACCGCCCGCGTCGCAATACTTTTTAAGACGGAACCTCAACCAGGTTTACCTCTTCCGAATCCTTGGTTTTCTTGAAATTCAGAAAGTTGATGGTGTCTGCGACGATCTCGGTAACCATACGGTCATGACCTTCCTTGTCCTTATACTGATGGTTGGAAAGCCGGCCCTCCAGATACACCCCCGCTCCCTTGGTCAGATGTTTGGCGACAGCATCGGCGAGACCACGCCAGGTAACGATCTTATGGAAATCTGTCGACTCATGCTTGTCCCCGTCCGCGGACTTCCAGTCGCGATTGGTGGCGATCTTAAAGGTGGCGACATTTTTGCCGCCGGTGGTGGATTTGAGCTCCGGGTCTGTCGCCAGATACCCCATGAGCGCAACTTTGTTGAGACTCCTCATAAAAATGGAGAGTTAAGAAATACGTACGGCCACCATAGCCAAAAGAGGTTATGGATTTCTAAACTGCACATAAGAAAAATATAAAATGGCTTAAACAAGGCAAAAATAAAGACTAAATCTGTGCACGTGCACAGATTTGACAAAAATTCATATGATCCGGACCCGGCCCATCGAACCTGCCGGCAGAAAATCAGAGAATGGTTTTGACCTTACGTCAAATTTCCTCTAGCCTATGGCCGGACTTAAAGCCAAAAACAGATGTTCACAGGAATCATCCGACATCACGGAACCATAAAGAAAATCACCCCTTCAGAAGGTCTAACCCGACTGACGATTGAAGCGCACGAAGATTTCCTGAACGGGAAAAAGGTTGGTGACTCGATTGCCGTGGATGGAGCCTGCCTGACGGTCGTGGAGCTTTCCGATGGAAGTTTCAGCGCTGAGGCGATACCCGAAACTCTATCCAGAACGATCATCCAAAACTATCGGGAGGGAAGAATCGTAAACCTGGAAAACCCTCTCCGGATCGGCGACACACTGGACGGCCATTTTGTGCAGGGACACATCGATTTTGCGGGAACGGTGAAAGATGTACGGTCTGAAGGCGGTTCAAAAATTATTGCCGTGGAGCTGCCTCCTGAATATAAAAAATTCTTTGCACAGAAAGGTTCAGTTACGCTGAACGGCGTGAGTCTGACCGTGAGCGCCATGACAGACAAAACGTTCGAAATTGCTCTCATCCCGGAATCACTCAAAAAAACAAACCTCTCAAACGTACGTTCCGGTGATACAATCAACGTTGAAATAGATATGGTCAGCCGGTACGTACATTCACAGCAATAAATATGAAACTCCCCTCCTCAACGACTGAACTGAACGGCTCAAATCTGAAAATTGCCGTCCTTCTGCCCCGTTTTAACGATGCACTCGGAAGCATTCTGTACAAAAATACGAAAGAGAGGTTGCTGGAGTTGCAGGTAAAATCCGAAAACATCCAACTCACACGCGTGCCGGGATCGCTGGAACTACCGCTCGCCGCAAAGCTCCTGGCAGAACAGAAAAAATTCAATGTGATCATTGCGCTCGGCATTGTGATCAAGGGAGAGACTCCTCATTTTGACTATGTGTGCGGGGAGACATACCGCGGACTCATGCAGGTGAATCTGGAAACCGGAACCCCGGTAATATTCGGCGTGATCACTGCCACAACGGAAAAACAGGTGACAGACCGCGTTGAAAAAGACCGTTTCAACAAAGGAAAAGATTATGCGGAATCGGACATAGAAATGGCGCATATGGCACACGAGCTTCACGGAAAGTAAAATCAAGCTCATCGTCCATAAAATCCCTTCCGGCCCCGCCCGCGCCCCGGTACAATACAAAAAGAATCAATCTCTCAAACAAACCTCATGAAAGTGAAATCTCTTAAAGATCTGGACGTTTCCGGCAAGAAAGTTTTGCTGCGCGTGGATTTCAACGTGCCTCTGGAAAACGGAAAAATTATGGACGATACGCGCATGACCGCTGCGCTGCCGACGATCGAACACCTGCTGAAGAGTGGAGCAAAAATTATTGTCATGAGCCATCTCGGCCGTCCGGAAGAGGAAGGAAAAGAAGGGCTGAAGATGGACCCTATCGCAAAACATCTGGGAGAGCTTCTTAAAAAACCGGTGAAAAAACTGGATGCGTGCATCGGCCCGGACGTACAGAAAGCTGTCGCGGACATGAAGGCCGGCGACGTGATCATGCTGGAAAACACGCGTTTTTATGACGAGGAAGAACAATGTGACGACAATTTCTGCAAAGAGCTGGCCGCGCTCGCGGATCTCTATGTAACGGACTCGTTCGGCACCGCCCACCGCAAACATGCCACAACCTACGGCATCGCCAAACATCTTCCGGCGTATGCGGGTCTGTTGATGGAAAAAGAGATCACAACCCTCTCCGAGATAATGAAAGATACGGAAAAACCGCTCGCGATCATCATGGGAGGTTCCAAAATCGAAACCAAGATAGGGCTGATCCGGAACTTTCTGCCCCGCGCAGACTACTTCCTGATTGGAGGCGGACTGGCCAACACGTTTCTGGCCGCGGAAGGGTTCGACGTGGGCGCATCGCTCTATGAAAAGGAAAAAATTCCTATGGCGCAGGAGATCATGCTTGCGGCGGAATCACTGAAAGACCGCTTCTTACTGCCAATAGACGCCGTTGTTGCTGATCAGATCGGCGACAATGTGCCATCGCTGGACCTCCCTCTGGAAGATGTTGAAGGAGACATGAAAATTCTGGACATCGGCAAACGGACTGTGAAGCTCTATACGGAGGTGATCAAAAAAGCCAAAACGATCATCTGGAACGGACCGCTGGGCCTGTTTGAAAAAAAAGCTTTTGCTGAAGGAACCGCGCAGATGGTGAGGGCGATTGCCAATAACAAAGGCGCCAAAACCATTATAGGCGGGGGCGATACCATCGATTCCATCAAAAACCTGGGCATCAGCCTGGACAGCTTCACTCATGTATCAACCGGCGGCGGCGCCATGCTGCAGTTCCTTGAAGGAACAGCTTTGCCGGGAGTGGAGATAATTATGGAAAAATAGAATAGAGAGGTTTGACAAAACAAGCTGTAGCACTATAATACTGCCTTCGATGAGATACTCATTAAGACTTTTTTATGAATGGAAATAGGCTCAGCAATGCATTTACTGTTGGATCCATAGTTGCTGCCGCCGGATGTGGTGCTCCGCCCGATGCTCCCTCGCAAGTTCCAGCTCCAACAGTTGAACAGAAAGAGAAAAACGTCGGCGATGTTCTTAATATATGTCGTAATGCAAAAAGAGATCTTATGAGTTGTTTGACTGGCACAGACGGAAAACCATTAGCTCTCGACCTGATAGCAGATCAGAGCAGCCGAGTCCTCAAAAATTTATTCAATAACAATGAGGTGCCGGAAGAATGGATTTCTGACGGCAATACATCACCTTCTGAAATTCCAGCTGACGTAAGCATTGAAGTGGAGATGAGCGAAATGAAAACCATCTCAAAAAAAGGCTTCCGTTTTGTGCTTGATCGCCCCCTGGGTCGTCAGTTTCTGCCTTTGGCTCTGATGCTAGTAGATGACTTTATTGAATTTGCCGATAAAGAAGAGCAAGAGGGCAAACTAAAAGTTGCAAAGCAAAAACCACTAAAAATAATGGATCTAGCATTCGTGCAGTTCGAGGCCTCAGATAAAGAAAACGATCCACAGCAATACGTTTATAACAACACCTTCAATCAATATCATAGATTGCACAGAA
>DATDOI010000144.1:0-5874 GCA_035293325.1 Candidatus Altimarinota bacterium | reverse complement strand
GAACTGTCAATACTTTGATCTATTTGTGAGTTTTGTTTACCGATACACACTCCCATATTCATTTTTCGAAAGAGTTTCCCGATGTGGAAGCGATTTTGGAACGCGCGGCGAATGCCCATGTTGATCGCCAGATTATTGTTGGCTGCACGGTGAAAGATTCGCTTCAGGCTTTGGATTTTGTAAAAAAATATTCGGGCCGGAAGCTGTGGTCCAGCCTTGGTGTGCATCCTCACAATGCGAATCAGTGGAACGACCAGGTTCGAGCAGATTACGCACGGCTCGCCGTGGCGGAGGGAAAAATTGTGGCGCTCGGAGAAATGGGTCTGGACTACAACCGGAATTTTCAACCGAAAGATGTTCAGCAACACGCTTTTAAAGAACAGCTTATACTGGCAAAAGAGCTGGATCTCGCCGTTGTGGTGCATGTGCGCGATGCGTGGGAGGATGCGCTCCGGATTTTGCAGGAGGCGGGCAATAAGAAAGTGATTCTTCACTGTTTTACGGGAACATATGATGCAGCGAAAGAATGTTGGGCGCGCGGTTACTACACCTCTTTTTCCGGCGTGCTCACCTACCCGAAGAACGAATATCTGCGTGAAATCGCCGCCGCCGCTCCCGCGCGCCTTATCCTCATCGAAACGGACTGTCCCTATTTAACGCCGCAAATTTATCGCGGCAAACGTAATGAGCCTGCCTTTGTTGTGGAAACGGCAAAAAAGCTGGCGCATGTTCGCAAGGTTTCGCTCGATAAAATAGCAGAGCAGACAACCGCAAACGCTCTCCGTATTCTTGGGATCAGTTCTTAGCCCGACGTGAGAGATTCAGTTCCTTTATCGCTTCCACCAGGTCCGGTATTTTTTTTATTCCCATTTTGCCCGGCGCAATTTTTTCCCGTGATTCCGGTACGAACATCGTTCGGAAACCGATTTTTTCCGCCTCGTTCACGCGCTTTCCAAGCTGGCTTACACTGCGCAGCTCTCCGGAAAGGCCAACTTCACCGGCAAAAACCGCATCTTCAGGAAGCGGCGTCTTGGTCAATGAAGAGATGATCGCCATGCAAACCGCCAGATCACCCGCCGGATCGCTCAATCGAAACCCTCCAACAACATTCACATACACATCCTGGTTGCTCACGTTCAGACCGAGATGTTTCTGTATCACCGCCACCAGCAGTTGCAGACGGTTCACGTCGAATCCGCTTGCCGTCCTTTTGGGATATCCGAACGGACTGATGTTCGTGAGCGCCTGAACCTCGATAAGCAACGGACGCGTACCTTCAACTGTGGCCGTTATCGCTGATCCGAAGCTGCCTTCTTTTCGTCCTTCCAGGAAAAGTTTTGATGCGTTTGCAACTTCGTTTAATCCTTCTTCCGTCATCTCGAACAGTCCCACTTCGTTGGTTGATCCATAACGGTTCTTAAGACCTCGCAGCAGTCGAAGATTCTGATACCGGTCGCCCTCAATCAGCAATACCGTATCCACCAGATGCTCCAGAATTTTTGGGCCTGCCAGATTTCCATCTTTTGTGACATGGCCGATAATAAGCACCGGCACGTGGTTCTCTTTCGCGTATTTCATGAGCATTTCCGTCGCGTAGCGTGTCTGGCTCACACTTCCTGCGAGAGCGCCCATTTCGCCCGAAGAGACGACCTGAATCGAATCAATAACAACCAGACCCGGTTTCGACTTCTGTATGGTGGCAAGAATGTTTTCCAGATTCGTCTCTCCCAGTACCTGAATATTTTCGTTTTTGATCCCCAGCCTTTTGGCTCTGGAACTGATCTGCCGCGGAGACTCTTCGCCGGAAATATAAAGAACGCTCGAAACCTGCGACGCAATTTTTTCGCAAACTTTCAGGGTTAAAGTAGATTTGCCGATACCGGGCTCACCGCACAACAGAATAAGACTTCCGGGCATTATGCCTCCGCCAAGGACCCGGTCAAATTCCGGCATTGATGTTGCGTACCGATCCTCATTTTCTTCGGCCTGGAGAAGGGGAGTTGCATCGCGTTGTAATCCCGCCTGCTTCCTGCCCGTCGTCTTGGCAACAACATCTTCAGCAAATGAGTTCCACGCATCGCAGTCGGGACATTTGCCCTGCCACTTCGGTGATTCGTGCCCGCACTGTTCACAGATGTAAACGGTTTTCAGTTTCATGTTAGACCCCATCATAGATGGCTTCCGTTCTTCTGGCCATGGTTTTTACGTCGAAGTTTTTTACCTCGTGGTGTGCCACAAAAGCCAATTTCTGGCTGAGAGGCTGATTTTTCATCAGTTCCTGTATTGCCGTTTTGAGCGCCTCCGTATTGCCTGGTTCCACCAGGAGTCCGCTCCTATTATTTTTTATAATTTCCGGAATTCCGCCCACGCCCGACGCGATAATCGGCAGTTGCGCCGCCATGGCCTCCAGTACTGCGATTCCGAACGCCTCTTTAACGCTCGGGAGTACAAACAGGTCGCTGCTTTTCAGAATTTCAGGAATATTTTCCTGTTTTCCCAATAACATAACCTCATGAGAGACTCCTAATTTTTTGATACACTCGGTGAGCTCTTTTCGCTGCGGCCCCTCACCCACAATCACCAGCTTTGTCTGAGGTGCCTCTTTCTTAATCTCCGCAAAAGCTTCGATGACATGTTTGAGCCCTTTGCGGGGATGGAGCGCCGCAACACTTACGATCACGAAATCATTGTGCGCGGCTTTCATCAGATCCGACCTGATCTTTGCTTTTTTTTGTGAGGAAAAATGGAGGAGCTGTTTTTCAAAATGTTCCAGATCTATTCCGTTGTGTATCGTGACAATCCTGGATTCCAGATCCGGGTAGAGTTTCAGCAGAAGTTCGCGGTTTGCGTCTGATACCGCGATGGTACAATCGGTCTTTTTGAGCCCCTTTTTTTTGAGCATATTTTTGATCCCGTTCAAAGGGAACGGATCGTGTTCGGTGCTTATGAGTTTCGTTGTTTTTTTGTCTACCGCCCCAAATGCGTAGCGGCAGCTTCCCGGATTCCATAAGTGCAGGTGCAGAATGTCCGGCCGCTCTTTTTTGAGGATTTTTTTGAGCTGCAGGTGATGCCTCGGATCGTGTTTGTGGATGACATTCAGGCGCGCTACCTGCATTCCGTTTTGTTCCCAGTGTTCACACCATTCATCCAGAATTTTGTATTTTGAGCACGCGAGCATGACCGAGTATTTTTCCCGGTTCAGATTTCTGGCGAGTTCGAGCATGATGCGTTCCGCTCCGCCGTAAATCGGCGTATCGGTATAAAAAAGGATTTTCTTTTGGGTCATGCTGTTGCGCGGATCAGATCCTGTTCTTAATTTATACCATTTTTCCGTGCGCTAATCTTCTTGAAACCAAAGCGGTTCAATGTTAATTTATGCTTCGCGTTTTTGCGCTGGTATTTCACAGCCCGGGCCAATAGCTCAGTTGGTAGAGCAACTCCCTCTTAAGGAGATGGTCGCTGGTTCGATCCCAGCTTGGCCCACCATTCAGACGAAAAACTTCGTCTTGCTTCGTCAGAAAGGTCAAAAGCACTCACTGTATTATTCATACAGTTCGTTTCCTTTTCACCTTTCTTCCTCGCAATACTTGTTTTTGAGCTGAATGGTTTGATATCATCCGGCCGTGACTCCACGAAAAACAACACAACCTGCCGCTGAATCTGTTTCAGACTTTCTGGAGACAGATTTTATGGATGTGATGGATTTTCTGGCTGACGGGATGCTTGATACGGATGAAGGAATGGGAAAATTGAGCCGCGTACGCGCCGAAATCCGAAATGTAGTTCTGCTTGCGAGTAAAACCGGGCAGTTGACGTTTCGATTTGATAAAACGCTACGGGACTTTAGAAAGAAGACGGCTTCGATGCCGCGTGAAGAGGAGTACGAAGCATAAAAAAGAGCCCCCTTTTTGAGGGAGCTCTTTTAAAAACTTTTTTTATCTTCCGCGATTTAGATCGTCGGCACTTCGTTCGCCGGTTTTACGATAATCTGACCCTCCATGGTTGGATGAGGAGTGCAGTGGTAATCGAATGTTCCCAGCTCGTTGAACGTGTATGAGTAGGTCTCTCCCTCACTCAGACTGCTGCTGCTCTGGAATCCGTCGTCGTCGCTCGTTACCGTGTGAATGACGGGGTCCTTATTTGTCCAGGTTACTTTTGTTCCCTGGGCGATCGTTATCACATTCGGCGAGAAAGCGAAGCTTTCAATTTTTACGGACATATCTGCGAGGGGGGTTGGTTCTTCAACTGGCGGCGGTAGTTCCTCCTTCATTGCGTTATAGAGCAGTTGAGCAAGTTTTCCGCGCGTCATGGCCTGGTCGGGATAGACCATATTTTGGGAATCACCCTCGATCCATTCATTCTCTTTTCCGTATTGAACGTATTTTGTGTACCACTGGTCCGCACCTGCGTCTGCAAACGGGGCTACAGTCGTATCAACTTCAGAAAGGTCCACCTCTTTCGTCTCGCTGAGCATTTTAAGAGCTTCAACAAGGTTTACGGTCTGGGTCGGTTTGAATGTTTTGTCCGGATATCCGTTGACAATGGCAAGCTCGAAAGCTTTTAGAATATATTTGGCATACCATTGAGTGCTGTCCGTGTCGGTGAAGATTAACTCAGCCGTTGATTCAGGAACCTCGATTGCGGCACCCAGAAGAATGATCTTGAGTGATTCAACGCGATTCACTTCCTGATCCGGTTTGTACGTTCCATCCGGATAACCTCCGATCACCCCATCTGCCTGGAGTGCCATGATGGCTTCGTAGTTTGGATGTGAGGAGGGCACGTCAGTAAAGCCTTCCGACGTGGTTGCCATTGCGAATGAGCTCTGGAAGGACGACAGTCCTATAATAAGTGTCGCCAGTCCTGCGAGACGTTGCTTCATGTTCATGTGAAAAAAATAAGTGGTACATGCGCGGCACTTTTAAAGTGCCGCTCCGGTTATCATACCGGAACTGTGTGTGAATTTCCAGAAACAGCATTTTTTAATGATGACCGTCGCCGTGTCCGGCGGCGTGGGCTTCGTGCCCCTCGTGGACACTATGACCACCTCCATGTCCTCCCTCTGAACTGCCGGCAAAATCTTTGAGTGTGCCCGTTATTCCTTTCCACAGGTTTTTAAATCCAACGCGCACACTGTTGACGATTTTCCCGATGCCTGACATCAGTTCATCCACGGCGCTGTCGTTGCCTTCATGTCCTGCTTCGTTTCCATGGTGTGATTCTGCGTGTGCTGACATACGCTAGTCTGGTGAAATTGTTGAGATGTATTCTATGTTTTTCTTTTTTTTTGTCAATCCGGGATGTTTTTTATGTTAAAAGCCTGTCGCATTTGGAGCGATGTTCGTGATTTTAACCTGCCGGGTTTAATAGATAGTTGGTGCCGGGGGCGGGGGTCGAACCCGCGCGGTATTGCTACCACAAGATTTTAAGTCTTGCGCGTCTACCAGCTTCGCCACCCCGGCCCGTTTTATTTCAGAACGAAAGATTTCACGATTTTTTCCACCTGCTGCACGGTGGCCTCGCTCTCCTGTGGCGAAAATGATCCGAGGATAATATAGCCTTTGTCTCCCCGGACGCCGTAGGTCTGCATGTAGCGTACAACTTTATCTTCTGCGCTTTTTCGGGCCGTAAAGGCGGTGAAGAGGGTTGCGTCTTCATCTTCGCCCACCTTGATTTTTGATTCGTCCTTTCTGGTTTCGCTGTAGTCCGTCAGTCCGGAGCTTTGCCGGTTGATGACCATTTTGGCAAATTCAAGACTTTCCATCGGCTGCTGGAGATTTTTTTTCACCACCGTCACGTTTGCCGTCCAGGTTTCGTTTTTTACGTTATTTCTGAACACGACCTGCGTTTCATCCGGAACTTCCGCGGTGAACT
>DATDOI010000143.1:0-6951 GCA_035293325.1 Candidatus Altimarinota bacterium | reverse complement strand
CAGTGTTGTCAGATCCGAGCTGAAGCGCGCGACAAAAGTATCGCAGCTTCCCCCGGAAGTTTCCTGGAACGAGGGGGTCGCGCCGTTGGCGCGCACGATTGGGAATGTTGGAGGATTGCTCCCGTGGCAGCCTCCTTGCACAAAGAGGTCTCCCGTGGAGCCGACTGCGAGTGCAGGATAATAGTTTCCGCTTCCGATAAATGTGGTGACGAAATACTGATTACTCAGATTATCGTCGAAGAGAGAGATGGCTATATTTGCAAAGCCGCTTCCGGTCGTGTCATAGCCGGCGCTGAGATTTATAGGTGTTGAGGGGAAGACCGAGTCGCCGTCGCTTCCCACATAAACGCAGTAAGGAGGAGTGATTGATGTTAACTGGTTTACCGGACATCCCGTAGTGCCAAAGGCCAGTCCATTCCCCCAGTCACTTGCGTTTCCAAGATATGTTGCTGCAAGGAGCGACGTGAGCGAAGGGTTCATTTTTGCCACGAACACATTGAACGATCCGTTGAGGGTTGTGTCGTACGCGCCTGCCGTGGCCGGAAAGTCGCTTGATCTTGTGTTCCCCACAATAAAAATATTCCCGTCCGGAGCCATGGCCAGAATTGATTCTGATTCGACACCCGTTCCTCCCAGGTATGTGGACGCTACCAGAGATGTAAGGCCCAGGTTGAATTTTGAAACAAAAATATCATCACCCGCGCCAGCTGCGCCGTTTTTAGTCGGCTGGTATACGCCCGCCGTGGTTGGGAAATCCGTGGACTCCGTGTAGCCCGTAACAAATACGTACTCCTGGCTGTCGCCGGTATCAACGCCCACGATAAGTGCGCTGTTTCCACCCAGTACCTCTCTGGCACCTTCCCAGTTGGTTCCGCCAAGGAATGTTGAACCGACAAGCGGGTCTATAATGAGTTCCTTCGTTGTGTCGTACTGCCCTACTGTGAAACCGTACTGTTTGTTCTCAAATAATGTATAGGTTACTTCCACGTTCGTTCTTTCGCCGTTGATCTCCTGATAGGCTGTCGGTTTCGTCATCTTTACCGTGCTGTCCTGTGTGGTGAATGAAAGTTCACCCTCCTCATTTACCTCTATTACTTCAGCTCCCTCAACCGAAAGTTTGATGAGTGATGGATCGGCTTCCGGGCCAACCCGGAATATTTTTTCAATATTTTTGCCCTTGGCCTTCAGGTCAACTCTGATTCCATTAAAAACTTCTCCCAGGGTGATTGAATTGTAGTTCGGGATATCCGATTTCCATTTATCGGGATCGTTTCCAATAAAGCTGCTGACGGTTGTTTCGTTTTTTTCCAGACCTGATGCATTCAGATCATTATCGGTCACAAATTTTTCTTTCAATACGAAACCTTCCGTTCCATTGGAAAAGTCATAGGTCAGTACCCCCTCCGTATCAATAAATGCGTTGCCTGTTTTAAGTTTTGCGTAAAAAGTTACCCGGTCATCTGCCTGTCCGATGTTCTGGATAAAAGGAACGGCCATCGTTGAGAACGCCCTTTCAGTGTCTCTTTGCGTAATGGTATCGGTCAAACTTGCGTGTGGTGAACCCAGAAATGACACATACGCATAGACGCCCACCAGAAGAGCGATGCCAAGAACCAGTTTTTCTTTTTGTATAAGTGGGATCTGCATATTACGTTGTGCTGTCCGATAAGGTATAGGTGAGGATGATATCGTAGTCACCTGCGGCCTGCAGAGCCGGAACGCGCAGATGGAAGTTTACAAATTGAGACATGTTGCCTGAGCGGCCGAACGCAGAAGAGAGTGTTCCGTTCATGAGCACGAGCGGTGATCCTCCAAACTGTGAATCCGGAGCCTGCCCCGTATATGTTGTGCGGCTTGCAAGGTCAGCTGAGTCCATGTCTACATAGACGGGCGCCACCACGTTTCGAACCGGTGATCCAATGGTCGCATCGTACGTAACACCCGCTTCTTCTCCAAGGCCCGTGTTTCCGTTATTTGGATCCGTTTCGTCGAGGCTTGTGACGATATAGAGATTGGTGAGCGGGATTGTGTTGATGCCGTCGCTGAAGGTTCCTGTGGTGTCTATATCAACGATAAAGCCTCCTGATCCCCGGTCATCGAATACCTGTAAAAGGTCTGCGCCCGGAGAGATGGCCGTTGGCGGGTTTCCGGTATTGTCGTTATTGAAAAGATCCTGTGTGCTTCCTGCCGTGATTTCACCAAAAGTGAAGCTTTCCGGAATGCTGATAAAGGTGAGTGTTGACGAGGAGATCTCCTGCGCGCCGCAGAACTGAGCGGCAAAGGAACATGTTGGGGTTGCGGTGTCCGTATTTGAAGGAGAGCTGACTCCCTGACTGTTTTGAGCAAAGACGGCAAAAATATAGTCTACCCCATAATCGAGGGTCGAGATGGTTGTGGAGTTTGTTACTCCCACGTTTAAGAGCAGACAGTTTGTGTAGGGTGATGTTGTGGGATCACAGATGTTCGGGCCGGAACTTTCACCGTAACGCACACGGTAGTTTGTAATAGCGAAACCTCCGTCATCCAGAGGTGTGTCCCAGTCGAGATCAACGGAAAGGTTTCCCGGCGTTGCGACGAGATTGAGCGGAGGGGAAGGGACGGCGAACGGTGTTGCTACGGCCGTGTTGGAATAGGCTCCAGTGTAAAAAGGGTTCGATGGCCTGATACGGAACTGGTACGCCGTGCCGTTGACGAGGCCGTTAATAACGGCTCCTGCCGCTGCGTCCGTACAGCCGGCGGTGACACAGGTGCTGCCGAATGTACCGCTCGCAACCGTACCGTATTCGACAAGATAACTGTTCGGTCCGCCGGTAGGTATTGTCCATGTGAGCGTCACCTGGCCGTTTCCGGCTGTGCCTGCAAGATTTACGATGGTTCCCACCAGGGCTGCCAGATTGTTGGTTATTCTGGTTACAACGCCGTCATTTCCGCCGTTGTAGGTTGTGTCGTAAGCGCCTGCGGTTGTCGGATATGTTCCTGTTGCTACTGAAGTAATAACAACATCTTCGCTGGCGTCGGGGCTGACGGATATATCAACAAATACAAGCGCACTGGTGTTCCCGGTTCCAAGGTATGTCTGGCTTTCAAGCGTTGTCAGGGTGCTGTCAAAGCGCGCGATATAGAGGTTCCCCCCATTGGCTACCGGGTCGTATCCCCAGGTCACCGTAGTGCTAAGCGTCCCCGTGTGACTGTACAGATACACTCTGTCGCTTGAATCGACGGCAAGCATTCCGGAGAAGCCGCCTGTGAAATTTTCATCACTGGTGCCTCCGTAGTAGGTTGATGCCAGAATGTTCAGACTGGAATCCAGTTTTGTCACTAGATTGTCCATGCCTCCACCAATCGTTGTCTGGACGCTCGTTCCGTAGGTGTTCGTCGTCGGAAAATCGGTAGAGTTGGTCATACCGGAAATAAAAATATTTCCGCTTGAATCTCCCTCAATACCCATACAATAATCGCTTCCGCTTCCGCCAAGATACCTTTGGGCCAGCTGAGTTGAAAGGTCGGCATTGAATTTGGTAATGAATGCGTCGCCGGATCCGTTTAAACCGCCGCCAACCGTAACCGGCATATCGCTGGAGGTGGTGTTGCCGCAGATATAAATGTTCCCTGCGGAATCCACGCCTGAGCCCCAGACTGACTCACTCCCGCTCCCGCCAAAGTTGCTGGTGCTGCTTAAAAGGGATGTCAGATCCGGATTCAGCCGGTAGACACCACCCACATACAGGCCGTTCGCATTGATTATGATGGAACCGCTCCATGGCAGATAGGTTGCGGCATAGAGCGTCTGAAGTGTCGGATCGAACTGTGCCACGAACCCTTGCCCGTCTCCGGTTGAAGTTGTGTCATAACTTGTTCCGTAGACGTTCGGCGTCGGGAAATTGTTCCCGAATTCAGGAATCGTCGTGCCGTTGATGTAAATACCTTCATTTACGCCGCCGCCGCCTTCATAATAGGCGATTCCCTGTACCCATCTGTCCCAGCCAACGCCGCCAAGATACGTTGATGCTTTCAGATTCGTCAGATCGGCGCTGAATCTTGATACAAAAACATCGCGGGTGTAGGTCGAGTTGCCGCTATCCGTCAGCGTTGTGTCATAGCTGGTGCCGAAATCGTTTTCAGTCGGGAAATTGCTGGATTGAGTAAAGCCGGAAACATAAATGTCGTAGTCGGGCGCTGGTCCGAACGCAACCGCACTTGCCCAGTCGTAGGCATTACCGCCGCCGTATGGACTGGCACTCCCTCCCAGATAGGTGGATCCGACGAGCGGATCGATGATCAGAGGTTGAGTTGTGTCGTACTCTCCAACAGAGAATCCGTAACCGGTTTCTCCGATGAGCCGATAGCTCGCATCAATGTTCCGTTTTTCGCTGGCAATCTCCTGGTATGCAACGGGCTTTGACATCACGGTTTTGCCCGCTGCAGTATTAATCATCAGCGTGCCGTCCTCAGAGATTGTCAGTTGATTGATTCCCTCAAAGTTGAATCCGATATCGTCGACATGGCCTCCAGGATATACGGTAAAAATTTTCTCAATGCCGTTCCCTCGGGCTTTGAGGTCGAGATTTATTTTTTTAAAAACCTCTCCCATCTGGACTACGTTGTAGTTCTGAATGTTTTTCTGCCACTGACTTTCGTCTTTGCCTTTTATGTAACTGACGATCGTATCCGCCGCATCATCGCCTTTTGGAGCTATCGATTGCGTCGTGACAGCATTTTCACGGAAAGATGTTCCCATGTTGTCCGCCATGACGAATTTATACGTGATGTCGCCGTTTTTCTCGATAAAAATCGTCCCGATCGGAACCTGGGCGTAAAACGCGACGTTCTCATCTGTCTGACCCTTGTTCTCGAGGAAGGGAAGATATGCCGTAGCGATTTTTTTGTTCACTTCGTCAACATTCAGCGCCGGTTCAAAGTTTTTATTTATGTTGGAAAGGAGCCCCTTGAACGCCATAAATCCCATCAGCAAAAAAGCGGCGATCAGAATAATCCGCCATCGTGAAAAAGTTTCATCCGATAATAGAGAGTGTACAGCTGTAGCCGGCAGAGATTTTTTACCCGGGTGACGTGTGTATTTTTGTTTCATTGACACTTTCATTTGTATCCGGCTGCGTTTTTATACCTTTTATTATTTTATCACATAATGAGTTTTTTGTGTACATGAAAATCGGGGGTTTTGCGTTTCAGCAAGAGGCCCACAATGAGTCTGAAAAGATTTAAAAAAAGAAGGCGATCGATCGAGCCTCCTTAGGTCTGAACACCTCTACTGCGGACTCAACTTTTTAGGGTTTTTGCCGCCGATCTGTGTTCCGTAATAAATATATCAAAAAACAGTAGAAAAGTAAAGGTTTATTTGCTTTGGGCAACCCGATGTTCCCTTCAGACGTCCTCGCTTCGCTGCGGAATGTCTTCAGAAAACATCGGGTTGCCCAAACTTGAACAAAATGTCTATTATTTTTGCTGTTTTTCGGATTACATTTCGGTGACCGTTGAGGCCATTTTGATCAGATTTTCTTCCTGATCGAGGGGGCCATGGAGGTGGTAGAGGCGGATTTCCGTTGCGAAGTAGATGTTTACATCCGTTTCTCCTTTTACCTCTATTATGGTTCTTCCCTCAAAATCGCTGATGACCGTGCCATCCGGGGCCGGTCCCGAGCGCAGTTCCAGGCTGACGATACCCGGTGTTTCCTCTATCGGGGCCGGTCCGAATTCGTAGCGGCGAATTACCCCGGCGTCCGCCGTATCAACCTGTGCATAGAACCAGTCGTCCACATACTCAATACTGAATTTATAGCTGTCGCTTACAAAAACCGCGAATCCTTCATTGCTCGCCTGACTTTCAGTCGTTTCCTGGGTTCCTTCCTCTTCAGTTGTTGATCCAAATGATTCAAACCGGGCAAGAATAAGCGACCGGTACAGATTTTCGCAGATCTCACCGCGGCTTATCGCCTCCGCAATGCCATAGACTCCCCCGGTTTTCTCCAGAAACCCTTTGTCCTTTGCCGTCTTTATATAGGGTGCGTACCAGGCGCTGCTGTCCACATCAGTAAAAATTTCTTCACTTACGGACCCCGGTATCAGAATCCCCCTTGAATTTATGAGCATTTTTATCGCTTCCGCCTTATTAACGTTTTGATCCGGTTTGAATGTGCCGTCCGGATATCCCTGAATCCAGTTCTGCGCTTTTGCATAGCAGACGAATGGCGCGAACCACTGATCCGTTACGTCGGGGAAACAGTCATGAAATTCAGCGGGGTCAGGATTTATCCCTCCGCTTTTTGTAAGGATTTTCATCAGTTCCGCGCGGTTGATCGGCTGATCCTGTTTGAACGTTCCATCCGGGTAGCCGGAAACGATCTGCTTGTCGAAGAGATACTCAATGGAGTCACTGTGATCATCTCCCTCTACATCGCTCAAGCCGGAATTTTTGAAAGTGATATTTGCAATGATCCAATCAATGTCTTCAGACTCAGCCTCCACTTCTATCGCAAAATCGCTCGCAATGTCGTATGCGTAAATATTGTCGTCTGCCGCCTTCAGCAAAACCGGTACGATCGCTCCTTCTGTGGATGTGAGAGATTCCCACTGCGCTTTGGTAAATTTGGAGATCCAGAACATGGCTTCCTGTCCGGGTAGCCCGAACTTCAGGGTCGGCACATCGCCGATTTCGTTGCCGTAGGCGATTGGCTCGCTCGTTGCCGTCATACCTGTCCATGTTGGAGGTATCAGCAGTTGAAATCCTTCGCCGGAGTATATCTGTGTTTCAAGAATTTCTGCAGCGGTCATTGAGGTGGCGCGCGCCATATTTATTGCCGCCGCCAGGGTAGCGCACATTATGAGCGCCGTAAGAATGGTTGCGGTGAGACGTCGTGTCATATGCGAAATGGTTAATGTGAATAGTCACATTGTATAACAAACTTTACGGAAAAGGTATTACCTCTACTCCAC
>DATDOI010000142.1:0-4020 GCA_035293325.1 Candidatus Altimarinota bacterium | reverse complement strand
ACGACCTCTTTCTGGTGAGGTATTGCCGCTTCCTTAAGCGTCTCTTTTTCCTGAGGAATTTTTGTGGACTTAACGGTTTCGCGCCGGACTTCTTCAACACTTTTCTTCATCTGGTGTGAACTTTTTTCTCCGGCCTCCTCGTCTGTAAGATTCAGCCTTTTTTTCTGAAACTCCTGAATTTTTTCAATAATCATCTTCTCCGTTTTTTCGATATCGGCACTCTGAATTTTAAATCCCGCCGCCTGAATATGCCCGCCGCCGCCGAACATTTCTGCAACCGCGCTGGCATCAATTGACGGATTCGGGGTCCTGATACTGCCTGAAACGATTCCCTCCTCTTTTTCCTTGATGATCATAACGATGTCTATGCCCGGCGCGTTGGTCATCAGCTCGTCAATAATTCCACCGGTTTCATCCTCTCGACTGCCCGTTTCATGCAGATCTTTTCTGCTGATGGTGGACCACGCGATGCGATGTTTCTGATCTACCTTGATTCTGGACAAAATTCTGCCCCACAGACGCAGGGTCGAAAGTTTCTTGGTTTTAAAAACATGCTGAATGATCTCCTGCTGTCGCGCTCCGGATTTGATAAGCTGCGCCGCTGCGGCAAAAGATTTTGGAGTCGTGTTGGCGTTCTGGAATGAGCCCGTATCCGTAATGATTCCCGCAAGAAGAAGCGTCGCAATATCCTCATCCATAAGTTTCACTCCGCTGTCGTTCTCGAAATCCTGAATGAGCGGGATGAGCAGTTCAGTGGTTGAAGAGCTCATAATGTCCACCAGGTTGATCTTACCAAAGTGATCGTTTGAGGCGTGATGATCAATATTAATGAGCGGAACGGTAACAAAAAGTTCGGGGTTGTCTTCATAAAACCTTCCGAGCTGTTCCAGACCCCCGGTGTCTACGGTAATAATAAGGTCGTACCGGCTGGGCCCGTGGTGGAACGAGACATCCTTTGCGGAAAACTGGCCGCGTTTGGCCGTGATAATAACATTCACTTTGTCCTGCTCCAGTTTGGTGCGAATGGTTTTGAGCTTCGACTTGCGGCAATCCAGCGTGACGATAAAATCGTTGGCTGCGGAAAAATCGTGGCTGATGACTTTTGTGGTCGGCAGAAAACTGAACGCGTCCGGAACAGGATCGGCGCAGACAACCGTGACCTCTTTGCCAAGTTTCTTGAGCGCCAGATACAGCGCGAGCGAGCTGCCGAGCGAATCTCCATCAACAGGAGCTGACGGCATAATAAGGATGCTCTGAGCTCTTTTGATAGTTTCGACGATCTGGTGGCGGATTTTTTCCATTTTCCGGCTTATGTTTGCTGATTCGAACGTCGCATTCGTCGCGCGTCAGATTCTTGTTATTATACAATATTTTTCTTTTTTCCGCAATTTTCCGGCTCGTTCCGGCCTGAAAGCCAAAATCAGAAGAGCACAATGAAGGAGGCACTGTAACAAAAGTGAGGCACAGGAGCAAGGTCATAAATTTTCAGGCTGACCTGCCGTTTTGCTCAGTAAACCTCCTGCCGTTTATTCTGTCCGGCTCGCGCTGGCGTCAATCGCTCGCAGCTGGGTCTTGGTCATCCCTTTCCACTCATTGCGCTCAAGATAACAGACCAGATCGATTTTTTGATGTGACCGCAGCGCCTCTTCGTGCTCACCAAGTTTGAACGCGATCACGGGAAACTTCCGGTTTTCCGTATACACCTCAAAACGGAGATGGCTCTGGTCCTTTCCAACCCGGCCCATGTTGGCGATGGTCAGATTTTTCAGAAGAAACAGAGGTTGTTCATTGCCAACTCCAAACGGTTCGAGCTGGTTCAAAAAATCCAGCAGCCGATCATCGATCTCTTTATCGGTCAGTTCGCAATCCACTTCGATCGTCGGGTGCCAGGTGTTGTGCTGAAGAAGATCAAAAGCGTAGGCCTCCATCGCCTCAACAAATTGAGGAAGTTTTTCTTTTTCAACGGTAAAGCCCGCTGCCTGAATGTGTCCGCCAAAACTTTTCAGAAGATCCCCATGCACCCTCAGCGCCTCCACCATATTGAACCACTCCGGGCTCCTCCCTGAAGCCACCAGATAGTCCCCGAAATCCTGCATGATGATGCTTGGCGCATTGTATTTTTCCACGCATTTTGCGGCCAGCAGCCCCAGAATTCCCGCATGCCAGTTTTCATGCCAGGCGATCAGGATTTTTTTAGCGGCTCTTTCTTCCGTAAAGAGCTCATCAAGCTCGATGAGCGCCTCCGCAACCATCTGCTGACGTTTCTGGTTCAGTTTATCCAGGTGCTCGGCAAGGATTTTCCCGCGTTCATCCCCCTTATCATAGAGAAGGAGCTGCAATGCGTAGTACGGGTTGGCAATGCGGCCCGCCGCGTTGATTCGCGGACTTATCCTGAAACCTATATCGTTGATATCAAGTTTTGCGCCCGGTTCTATTCCCGCAAAAGCTTTCAGATGGTTGAGCCCTTCCCACCTTGTGTTCTGCAACGACTGCAGCCCGTACTTCACAATGATGCGGTTTTCATCCACGAGCGGTCCAAGATCGGCGACAGTGCCCAGACTGGCCAGATCGAGTAACGAAGAAATATAAAGATCCCGATCTTTGGAAGTTGCCAGATCTGCGATGAGCGCGCAGGCAAGTTTATATGCGACACCCGCACCGGTAAGACCCTTGAACGGATACTCGCAACCGGGCTGAAGCGTGTGAAGGATTGCGTACGCCTTGTCGGGAATTTGCTCCGGAATGGTGTGGTGATCCGTAATGATCACATCTATTTTCTTTTTTGCGGCAAGGTCAATCTGTTCCTTGCATGAAATGCCGCAGTCCACCGTGATGAGCAGCTCAACGCCTATTTTTTTAAAATCCTCAATGAATTTATTGCTGAGCCCGTACCCGTCTTCCACCCGGTGAGGCAGGCGGTATGAAACACGTGCGCCCAGGAGTTTCAGCGCGTGCACCAGGATGGCCGTGCCGCTTATCCCGTCCACGTCGTAATCGCCGAATATCATGATCTTCTCACCGTTCTTGATGGCTTTTTTCAGCCGCTGAAGAGCTTTCTCCATATCCTTCATCAGGAACGGGTTGTGCACACCTTTTTTGAAGCTTGAATTCAGGAACGCTTCAACCTGCTCCGGTTTGGTCAGACCCCGGTTCGAAAGGATTTTATCGATCGCATTCGTGGCCGAATCCTCATTCCTGATTTTCCATAGTTTTCCGAGTACAGACATGCGACTGGGATTATTATAGGGGCTGGCTGGGATTAGACCTTTTTGGAAATTATCTCATCAAGTTCATTGGGCGTGATCCAGGAAATATCTTTGTATCTTCTGAACCAGGTTAACTGTCTTTTACAATAGTTTCGGGTATTTTTTTTGATGTTTTCAACCGCCTCTTCAAGCGGCATTGCGCCCCTGATGAAATCAACCAGCTCAAGGTACCCCAGGGAAGACATGGATGCCAGTTTTTCACTGTAGCCCTTCATCAGCAGCGTTTTGACCTCATTCAGAAGACCACGGTCTATCTGTTCCTGTGCGCGCCTGTTGATTCTTTCATAGAGTTCCTCCCGAGGCCACTCTATTCCTGCAGAAAAAACATGGAACATCCTCTCCCCTTTCTGATCGGTCTTTTTTTGACCGCCTGTCATATTTATCTCCAGTGCGCGGATAACGTAGCGGACATTCTGGGGGTTGATCTTCTGCGCGGCTTCGGGATCTTTCTCCCTCAGAAGGTTATGAAGCGCCATAGCACCGTGCTCCTCATAGTACTGGGCCAGCTGCTGGCGCAGATCGTACTGGGGCGGAATCTGCGGGATCATGTAGTTATCCACGACGGCGTTGATATAGAGTCCGGTCCCGCCGCAGAGAATGGGCAATTTCTGCCGCGTATGGATTTCATTGATCGTTTTTATCGCCAGTCTTTTGAAATCGGCGAGCGTAAACTCCTGGTTCGGCTCCACCACATTCATCAAATGGTGAGGCACACCCTCCATTTTACTTTCCGGTACTTTGTCCGTCCCGATAT
>DATDOI010000141.1:0-13228 GCA_035293325.1 Candidatus Altimarinota bacterium | reverse complement strand
CTGATGCTGATGCGCAAAATTTTCGCGGGGTATGAAAGGCAGCACAGGGGCGGGTACGCGAAAACTGAGCGGAGCGGTTTCTCCCGGTGCCGGCGGCTGCGTGTGGTGTTGAGGAACGCTGCCCGGCTGAGAATAAGGCGGTGCAGGCGGCGGTGATATCGGACGGAACGGGAGAGTGCCGTTTGAGACAGGATTCGAAAGCGGGGCGGTCACGGTTGCGATATCAGGATGCGATGCGGGTGCCGCAGGAATCTGTCCGAACGTTGGAGCTGCCAGTGGCGGCTGATACAGCAGTGCCGCGCTCATTGGCGCAGTATTTCCCGGCCCATTGGCCTCCTCTTCCCTCAATCTTTGTTGTATCAGTCTTTCTCTGGCTGCATCAACGATATTTTCGACGCTCGGGGCTGCCGGTCCGGAGCCGTGATTTGGCCCGTGAGACAGCATTTGTCCGACCGTTGGAACCACCCCCTGGGCGGCAACAATCTGTTCACCGAAAGTCGGTTTTGGAAGAGCCGGCCGTGGCCCGATATAGGTACTTTCACCCGGTTCGGCAATCCGGCTGAAGTAGGGATCCTGTGTTTGGGGTTGAGGCATGATGCCCTGATGTGAAGGCGCAACGTTGTGCGGTCCGGCCAGGGCTGCCGCCTGCTCCTCGTTTTCCATATCCTGAAGTGCCTCTCCATTCATTTCCCTCCGTAGTTCCTCCTGAAGCGTTTCGATACCTTCGCGAACGCCTCTGGAAAGACGGCCGGTTTTTTTCTTCAGCTCCTCAAGCTTCCCGATGATTTTTTTCCGTAATACAACATCTGCGCGATCAGCCGTTTCCAGTTTTGCGATAAGCCCCAGGAGCTCTCCCCTGAGCGAACCCGCCTTATCCAGGAGAAAACTTTTTACATTCACCAGATGCCGATTTTCTGTTTCCAGTTCCTCCGCCCTTTTTTCGGCGTTCCTCAACTTTTCTCCCTGTTTGGTATGCTCTTCAGCTACCCTCCAGAGCATCCCCTGCACACGTTCCAGCTCGCTCACGGCCGCCTCCACGCTCGAAAAGCGCACTTTGTCGTCTTCGACGCTGATATCTTTTCTCTCCGCCGCAGCCAGCATGAATCCTGCACAAAGAAACTCGATGTGCGCACACATACGCTTGTTTGTCGCGATATATTCTACATTCATTGTTTGAAGCTCGGCGGGCGACCACTCCCCCTCAGCCTTTTCGGGCAGGGCAAAATTGTACTCACCGCCCTCGAATTTGTCGTTTGTAAAAAAGTGAGGAAAAACTTTCTTTATCCGGTTTTTCAACGCACTGAGACCTCCATTATTCAATGCAAGCGACCAGAAATCCACGATAAAATCAGGATCAAACTCATGGAGTTTTTTATACATTTCATCTTTGTGCGTTTTTTTCCTCGTTTCGGCCTCATACGTCACCGAGAAGTTTTTTTCTTCCTCCTCGCGTTTAACCCCTGATCCCGTGTCGTCATCCAGGGCCACCATGTAGTTCCAGAGCGAATCTTCCACATCCGTATTGTTCATCCCGTAGGTTCTATAGGCCGCCATTGCCAAAACTTCGGCCCTCATGAGTACCGCCGTAACCTTCCCGAACGTATAATTACTTAATTTTTGCAGGCTCCGGTCCGCCTCGTATACGATTTTTACATCTTCAGCCCCGGATCTCTTTTCGTTTTTTATGTGCGTCGGGAAAGACTCATACAGGACCGTGGAAAATGTGGAATTTGAACCGGCAACGGACATGATCTTTTTCACGGCTTCCATTGTCCGCTGCGTTATAAACTCAGCGATGGCGTCCAGATCGTACTGGCTTTTGATTTTTTCGTCATCGCCTCTTTTTTCTTTCAAGGCCGTCAGTCGACGAACCATGGCAACCTTGAATTCAGCGGCAAATTTCTTTTCCGCCAGCTCTACGGTCTGCCTTTCAGCTTCGTACGTTTTCATCACGACGTCGGCGCATTCCGCAACCACGGCATCGACGCTTTCATCCGTCCACGCATCAGATTCCGTTTTTTCTTCCGCTGCGGCCGGAAGCCTGGCGACATCATCGCATACTTTTGTTCCAACCTTTCGAAGGTCGGCAAGGATTGTGCTGCAAAGCCAGCGAACCCCCCTTCTTTCATGAAAATCTTTCGCGCCCGGATCTTTTTCTTCGCGCTCGTGGCGCTCAATCATTTTTCGGAGGAGGTCAATATCTTCGAGCGTGTCGTCGAGAGGCATCATTTCCACCCCCCATTTCTCCGCAACGGCTTTGATCATGTCGATGCCTGCCTGAATATCGGCGAGCAGGGTTTCCTTTCCGAAAGACATATCGCGGATTTCCCGCAGTTTGTTTCCGATAAGCGTTTTGTTCCCCAGGATGACCTTTGGTTCGGCACTTTCACCCACGGGGCGGGCCTGACTTTCAGGCATGGAATCTTCTGATTTTGCTTCTTTATTGACCTTCATGGAAAATGAAAAAATCGGTTTCGAACTGTATATCAGTTTAGGGTGACAGTCAACGAATGATCGCCGGAGTGCGGTTTTGGAAGAATGAAGTTTGACGTTTATATCGAAGATGTTATAGTTATAGACCTTAAAGTAATTTTATGGAGAGGCCCGAAACATATGACAGTCAGGAAATGGCCACAGAAATGCAGCGAAATCTGCTGCGTGAATTTGCCCGTATCCAGATCAACGCCACAAGAGTTCTGGGTGGTTTTGCCGAAGTTGAAGGAAACGGCGGAAATTTTAAAATTGCGCTCCTTCAGTGCGAAAGACTGACGGATAATCTTGCTGAAGCTCCAATCTTACCGGCGATGCGTGAGAGGCTCGTTCAGTCCACGGAAAAAATGGCCAAGTTCATCAGTGAGATTCATGAGTTGATCCTCGCAGATATTTACGCCCTCAAGGATGTTGGAAATACGATGCTCACATTTCACCGCATAGATTATCTGTGCCACGATGTTGCACAGCGGAGAGAAAATCACCCTCTTGTTGCATCATGTTCGGATGCGGCCGGCGCGGAGGGACTCGAACTTGTGAAGCAGGCCGATCAGCTCAAGAGCATATTTGACGGGCTTACCTCCTCTTACCAGATAGCCCTCGATCAGGCTATCGCAAATTTTGACGGTTTTGCCGCAAGCCATCAGGAACACAGGGCGACTCTGTCGACGCATATGGATGCTTTTACGTCGGCTTTTGAAACGGAACTTGGTTCCGCGGAGGGCCTCGATGAGAATTATCGCGCGTATCTTCGGGGTATTGCGGGAGACATTACCGGATATATCGGAGGTTATTTTGAGGTTGCTCAACATCCCGTTGAAAATTTTTCAACGTATGCCGCTGAAATCCGGGGCAGTTTTGAACGGCTGCGTGACAGCATGAAACTTTCCCTCGATACGCTCAGAAGGACGGTTCTTTAATTTGACGTCGTTATTTTGAACTGTCGCTGAAGCCCAGATCTTTTTTGAGAGTGTTCAGAAGCTGTTTTCCTGCCGCGGACACATCTTTTTGAGATCCTTTATTCAGGGCTGTCATGAAATTTTTATGCGCTTCCCTGGACTCCTCCGACCCGAAAAGTTCCAGAGCGACCCCGTTTTTTTTGTACGAATCGATCTCTTTGGGGTTCAGGTTTTTTCCGGCCTGCGCGTCGGTGATCAGTGATGCAAGAGAGTTGCTCAGGCCCGGATACGCTTTTTCGAGCTGCAGGTGTTTTTCTTCCTGTCCTTTCATCCTCAGTGAACGGTCGAAACGGAGTTTTTCCCGGCGCGCCTGACTTCCGTTCATCAGGTACAGGCTCAATGCCCAGATGAGCGCACCGATACCTGCGCCCCCAAAAACGATCCAGCCCGCGTTCAGCTGGTTTATTCCTGCGCCCCCGCCTGGCGTTCCGGTATTGGCAGGGCATTGGAGTACCTCCTGAGTCGGGCACACGAGCTGTGTTTCTTCCGTTTCCTGCGTTCTGCCCGGCGGGAAGCGTGTATCGTCCGGCAAGACCAGAATTCCCGGCGTGCCTATGGTTGTCGTTTCGATCAGGACGGGCGTGTCGCTGCTGCCGGTCTGCTGTGTCGGCTCCGTTGTACCAACCGTTTCCGTTGTTGTGCCGTCGGCTGGAACCATGGTTCCCGTGGTTGTGCCAGTGGGGTCAGTGGTTCCGGTATCTGTCGTGCTTGTTCGCGGATCCGTCGTCGTTGTTGTTTCCTGCGTCGGTGCGGGTTCGACCAGGGCCGGGTCATAGATGGCCGGATCGTAATAATAAACCGGCTCGATCAGAGACGGATCTATCAGTTGAAACTGGGCATTTACAAGCGTGCCGCCAATAATGGCGAGCGCCAGAAAGACTGATAGACCGAGAAATTTTTTCATTCGTGCGACTGAAAAATATCTATATCTTCACGGATGGCAGCCAGAAGTTCGTCTCTCGTTTTCAGATATTCGGGTGTAAGTGAGGCACTCTTTCCCTTCAGGTTTTTCTCGGAAAGGCTGTACAGCATTTCCTGAAGCATCTCTTTCGTTTTTCGAACTTTAGCGGATGCCACCAGGTCAACTTTTACCTCCATTTTGGTCCATTCTCTTCGCATCGCATCTATATCGGAGCTGGTAAAAGTTTCCAGATGCGCCAGCTCTCCAAGGAAAATTCTGTAGATCTCCTGCTTCATGTGATACTCTTTTTCTTTTTTGTTCCTTGCCATAATCAGATCTTCCCGTTTGTCTTCCCGGCGGATATCCATCCAGCGGATGAAATAGGTCGCCAGAATAGTGATGATACTGCCAACCATAAGGCCCCCGACTCCGATAATGGCTGCGATTACGTTTGGATCGCGCAAATAGTTGCCGCTGCTGATATTGCCGTAGCTCATCGCTCCGGGCGGCAGGTCAACGGTTGAAGGGATGGCAATCGGAGTGGCGGCCAAAGCGGCAGCTCCTCCGAAAACGGCAAGTGAACAGACTGCTGCGAGAATAATGATTTTTTTCATGAGGGGGCGGTAAAATTATTGTTGTTTGTTGGCTTCAAAGATTTTTTCCCTGAGCGCGTCGAACTTCTCTTTCATCTCGCTCAGGCGGAGACGAAATCCATCAATACTTTTCTTTATTTCCTGAATTTCCTGTTCCACGGCGGCCTTGGCGTCGTCTGCCGCAGTCTGGATCTGTTCCGACAGGGTGCCGATCTCTTTGGTGAGTTCTTCAACTTTTGCGGCGATACGCTGGCCTGATTCCAGAATAAGGCGTGTCTGGACAAAAAATTCGCTCGCCTCGGCCTCGTCTTTCAGCTTATTCAGGTCGTCCAGCCGGGCATCTATCCACTTGCTTACTTCCCCCGCGAGCTCGTTGAGTTCGGCATAATCCGTGCTTTCACTTAATTTTTTGCTTAAATCGTCGATTTTTTTACCCGCTTCCTCCTGTATTTTAACGATTTCCTGCTCCGCGGCACTTAAATTGACAGGGCTTGCGCAGCCTGAAAAAACAAGAGATCCGGCAAGGGCGAGGGCTAAAATTCCTCTGAAAACAGCCTTTTTCATGGTATTTTGTGTTATTGGCATGGCCTATGCTATCAAAAAGAGTCCGGAGAGTCTAATCAGCACATACTGTAATGGTTTTTGTGGTCTTGTCTTACAACGAATGACAGAAGATTGAACTATTGACAATTTGTCAAATACCCGCATAATAGTACCCTTAAGTTTTAAGGTACTACTGTGCTCGAGCAGGAACGAAAACTCGTAGAGGATGCCAAGCAGGATCCCCAAAAGTTTGCGGCTCTGTACGACAAATACTTTGACCAGATCTATCGCTACGTGTACAGACGCGTAAGCGACAAGGAGACGGTGAACGATATTGTCAGCCAAACCTTCTACGATGCCCTTTCCCACATGAAAAGTTATGAATGGCGGGGGTTCTCGTTCTCGGCATGGCTCTACAAGATTGCCCACAATAACGTCCTGAAATGGTACCGCGAGGTTGGCAAAATGCATGTGGTGGACATTGAAGAGGGACAGCAGATCCCCGATAAGACGGTGGACCATGTGGGAGATCTTCGCCAGAAGGAGTTGAAAGATGAAATCCAGGGGGTTCTGGACCGGCTGGAGTACGAGGAGCGGGAAATCATCAGATTAAAATTCTTTGAAGAGGTTTCAAACATCGAGATCGCAGAAATTATGGGACTCAGCGCAAATCATATAGGGGTGAAAGTCTTCAGGGCTCTCAAGAAGGTCAAGCAGCTGATCTCACAATAATACTCACGTAACGTTTTATGGCACGATCAAACAGCAAATATTTTGCATCCGTCATCTCCAAGCTCATCGCCGCAAAGCGAAAGGAGAATATTGTGATTGATGACAAGCTGAAGTCCGCCCTCCGCATGGAGGTGCTGGCGCGCGCCCGCGGGACCGTCCAAATAGAGAAGGTTGGATTCGCTGAATCTGTGCGGGAGTTTGTCGGGCGCTGGCGCTACGCGTTTGCCCTTGTCCCTTCCGCGTTGCTTGTCGTTGTCGTTGCGGCTCAGGTTTTGAAGACGCCCGTGACGATGAAATCTGACGTGGTTGTTCCGACAGCAGGTCAGACTGAAAATGTCTCGACTACCCCGACTTCCGATGATGCGGTATCTCCAACTGCAACGGAAAATTTACAGACGAATGTTCTTGCCCCTTCGGACACCAAGAGGACCTCAAAAATCAAAACTTTTCCCGGCGCGCTGGTGATGCCGGCCAATATAAAGAAGATTCAACCGGAAGAGCCGGAGGTGAATATTGAAAATCAGACATCCTTACCGACTGAACCTTTGACGAATATGCCTGCGATAGTAGTGGAGCCGGTTGCTCCACCGATTACGACCACTGTTGTGCCGGATCGCACGGGAGAGCTTCCTGAAGATACGGTCACTTCGTATGAGGAGATTCACATAACGGAAGAAAATCCTTCCGCTACAGATATTCCTGAGGATGAGAGTTCGTCACCGGAAGAGTCCCGCGATGAAATTGATACTCCTGCCAGCGAGACTCCGTCTGCAGATTATGCGGGAGATAATCTTTATGATGAAAATCCGCAGCCCGCAATGGACTATACTGAGCCACAATCTGATGACGTCCCGGATCAGACGTATGAGCAGACCCCCCCGACCACATCAGACATCTATGATAATAAAATCCCGACTTTTAATGCACAGGCACTTCAAGTGAAACTCCTCTCGTATCCGGTTTATTATGAACTTGAATTTTCGACGGCACAGAAAGAGAGCTTCGGGACATCTGTTCTGGGGCATATTGCCGACAGCCAGTATGTATCTCATATAGTTGTTGATGATGGAGAAGACGGGGTCGTAGCGGCGACCATTTATTATAACGACGGCACGAGCAGCACGTCATACTATCAACAGAACCTGCAGACGGGCGCGTGGGATAATGTTCAGTTTGTTACGCGCTCTTACTACGACGACAGCCTTCAGTACGTCACGAATTTTCAGTATAACGGCGGGCTTCAGTATCAGTAGTTTTTTCTCTCATCCCTCATCCCGATCCAGGCCAGTATTCCTATCTGAGGCCAGAGAAAAGAAAGGATCTGGGGGAATAGCAGACTGTTGACGAAAACGGAATGAACGAGCAGTCCAAGAAGAGCTCCAAACAGGCCGACACTATACCCCCGCATAAAAGGGCTGTTTTTTTTGCTGAGGAAATTTTTTAAGCCACCCGCAAGAATTTTAAACTGGAGAGCAAGAAAGGCCAGGAATCCGGCAATACCCGTTGTCGCCAGAATCGTCAGAAGGCTGGAGTCCGAACCGCTCGCGGAGTGGATTTTTGTGTCTGTTACAAAACCCTCGCGGTAATTCACGTACCGAAGGGTGTTGAATCCATTTCCGAAGAGCGGGCGTTTCAGAAAAAGCTGCCATGACTGCTCCCAGGATTCCAGACGAAGGCGGGCCGTCGGATCAGGCGTTTCGGATGAGGTGGTGAACACCGATGATACGCTTCTTCCCAGTTCTTCCATGCGGTCGCGCGCGCGGTCCGAGAAGGTAAAAAGAACGAGCGACAGCGCCAGGGCGATCACCAGTATTTTTCTGGATTTCAGGAGACTCACAACGGTAAGGCCCGCCGCAAAGGCCAGATAGGCTGAACGGGAATAGGTTAAAAAAAGTCCCGCTCCCATTATGCCCAGCGGCAGAAGGTATAAAAATTTGTGAAGCCATTTTTTGGCGTGTGTCAGGAGTCCCAGAATAATGGTCATATTTATTGCCAGCAGCCCTCCTACAAAATTCGGATCGAGCCACGTTCCCACCAGACGGTTGATGTGCGGATCCCATCCGGCTTCCTCCAGATCTGCGAGATCGGGGTAGATGGCCAGCTGAACAAAGCCCGTTATAGTGATAAGAACGGCAGACAGAATAAAAATATGCGCAAGATTTTTCGCGCCCCTTTCCGATGAGATGGTGTCGAACGTCGCGAAATACAGAAGCAGGTATGCGATGTACCGGATGAGATAGAGCGAGCTGGCTCCGACCTCCTGCGGAGTAAGGAACAGAAGCGCCTGGATCAGCGAAAAGGCGCCCACGACCGTAAAAATGCAGAGCGGGACATAGAGCTTCAGGCTGTCTTTTTGCAAAATGTGCGAAAGGGGCTGTTTTTCTGAGATAACGCGGGGCGCGATTTTTTTTGCAAGCCACAGAGCCAGGTACACCGGGATAAAAATATCGCTCACCAGAATTCCGTTTTCCGGCCCCACAGGCAGACGGGCGAACTCCCCCAAAACCGGAAGGAGCAGAATAATAATGAGCCCCAGCATCGGTTTTGCGGCAACGACGACTGCTGTTACTGCTATTCCGGCTA
The DNA here is from genome assembly GCA_035293325.1 of Candidatus Altimarinota bacterium. Classification (GTDB taxonomy): domain Bacteria; phylum Patescibacteriota; class Gracilibacteria; order UBA1369; family UBA1369; genus DATDOI01. The sequence goes on along the minus strand of DATDOI010000141.1, from coordinate 4,427 downwards.
CTGCCAGCGTGCGCGCAATGTCGGTGGTCAGCGAGTGGGCCGTGAAGAGAGCCAATCCGACTGCGCCCACCCAGAATGCCGCAATTGAGAGCGTTTGTGTTATCCCTTTTCCCCTTGCTATCATAGCTGCACATTAACACCAAGCATGGGTTTGAGAAAGCTCGTCATAGCGACGTCAAATGCGGGAAAGCTCCGTGAAATAATGGAGGTTATGCACGGGTTGCCCCTGGACATTGTTTCTTCGGCCGATCTGAAGTTGAGCAACGGCGTGAACGAAGACGGCGAGACCTACCGGGACAACGCTCTTGCAAAGGTCTGTTTCTACCATGAACAGACAGGTTTTTTAACGCTCGCTGAAGATTCGGGAATTATTGTTGACGCTCTTGAAGGCGAGCTGGGCGTGAAAACGCGACGATGGGGAGCGGGGGAAAAAGCGAGCGACGAGGAGTGGATTGAGTATTTTCTGGATGCCCTGCAAGATGTTCCCGACGAGCTGCGTACGGCGCGTTTTATCTGCTGTGCGGCGCTGATGAACGAGAAAGGGGATATTCATTTTTATGAGGGCGTGACGGAAGGTTTGATTACCCGCAATCTCCAGGCCCCGATGTATGCCGGACTCCCCATTAGCTCCTGTTTTATTCCGACAGGTTTTCAGAAGGTTTATGCGGCTCTCGGCATTGAAGAAAAAAACAGGGTCAGCCACAGGGGCAAAGCCATGCACGCCGTGAAGGAGGCTCTGGGGAAAGGGGAGATCTGACACTTTGTTGCCCATGAATGAAAAATTTCCGATTTCGGTCATTGTTATTACGCTCAATGAAGAGGCTAATATCGAAAGGTGTCTTCGTTCGGTATCATGGGCGGATGAAATAATTATTGTCGATTCCTTCAGTGAAGATACAACTCTCGCCATAGCGGGCCGTTTTACCGATAAAATTTTTCAGCGTCGGTTTACAGATTACGGGGAGCAGAAAAATTATGCGCTCTCCAAAGCCACTCATTCATGGGTGCTTTCGATTGATGCCGATGAGGTGGTTCCGGAAGAGCTGGCGGCCGAAATACGGGAGACGATCGGAACGGGGACTGCCGCAGCCGGATATTGCATAAAGAGGCAATCTTTTATTTTTGGCACCAGATTCCGGTTTGCCGGTATGCAGGATGACAAACCACTGCGCCTCTTCCGCAAGGAAAACGGTGCGTTCGTGCAGCCGATACACGAATTTGTTGAAATAAAAGGCACAAGGGGGATGCTGAAAAATGTCCTGCACCACTACTCTTCCGCCACTCTTTCCGCGTATTTCCGGAAAATGGATCACTATACCGATATGGAAGCGGAATTTTTACGGAAGAAAGGGTATCGCCTGAAGTTCATAGATTTTTTCCTTAAGCCGCTGTACATGTTCGGGTACCTCTATTTTTTCAGGATGGGTTTTCGCGACGGGTATGAAGGCTTTATCTACTGTATTTTTGCCAGCTGGTACGTTTTCATGAAGTATTCAAAGTATCGGGAACTCCGCTAAGGATTTTCTTTTGGCAGAGACTCTTCGCGTATCCGGCGTGCGGGTTTCAGAGATACCAATCCCGCCTTCAAATGGGCGCGCGATAAAAGTCCGCACGCGGCAAAATAGACGAGCGCTCCGAAGGCGATCGTAAGAATCAGGCTTTCAAATTGAATGTACCAGAGCGCCGCCGCCATAACGATTCCTCCGGCCCCGCTTTTCCACCCGATGCGGGCGATGCTGAACGTGATATTTTTTTTGACCAGGAAAAAAATGCCGAAAAGCACGATGAGTTCCGCCAGCATGGTCGTTGTCGCGGCTCCCTCGATTCCCCATATCGGAATAACGAATATATTGCAGACCGTGTTTGCCAGCGCGCCGGCAAAGAAAATTTTTATGACTTTTTTTTGTTTTCCCAGGCTGTACATGAAATTTATCATCGCCGACGAAAGAAAGAAGATGATGCAATTCGTCATCAGTATTTTGAAAGCCGTTATGCTTCCGGCATACGCGGGCCCGTATATGAACAGGATTATTCTGTCTGCCAGAAGTATCCCTCCCAAAGTAATCGGGATGCTCCAAAAAAGCGCAGTTCCCAGCGCCCGGGTGAAAATTTCCTTCAGCTCGCCGTTGGCCTTGTCTTTGGCTTTTACCAGCGGAGGAAAATATGCCTGGTTCACCAGGTTCGCCAGAATGAAAATTGTTCCCGTGATTTTATATCCCGCATGATACAGCCCCACGGCAGCCTCGTTTTTTGTTATGGAAATGATGATGGTGTCGAGATAGTTGTAAACGAAAACAAATGTTCCGGCCAGAGCGATGGGCCACCCCTCCCGTATGATTTCGCTCCATTTTTTTGTATTGAAATTCAGCTTTATGCGGCAGAAATTTTTTTGAATGATCGTTATCGTAAAAATGAGCGATATGATGATGCCGATAACAAAGGTTCCCAGGATTGACCAGATCGGCATTTGCACCGAGATAAAGTAGAGGCCGAGCACAAAAATGAGCGGATAGATCATAAGTTTTGCCGTTGCCGTGTACGCCATTTTCTGGCGCGCGTCAAAAATTGCCCACAGAAATACGGCGAGGGAGAGGAGCGAATAATGAAGGCCCGCCAGCACGATTGACGCAAACGTTTCCGCATTTTTATTCAGCAGCAGCGCCATGATCACCAGTGACGCAAAGCTCAGGAGGCTCAATACCATGCGGAGAGGCAGAAAATGCGACAGTTCCTCCTCCGCTTTTTCCCAGTGAGCGGAGACCCGCTGCAGAAAAACGATACCCAGTCCCATGTTGAAGATGATTTCGAAAAGATTTCCCACGGACAGCGCCAGGGCGTAAATCCCGAGTTTCTCCGGGGAGTAGCGCTGGGCAAGATAGATGGTCAAAATGAGCATCATTGCCCGGATCGCAATTTCGGCGACGAACAGGTACGAAAAGTTCTTTCTAATTTTTTGCAGTGAGCTTTCCATAGAAATTGAGTGTTTCAGCCGCCACTTTGTCCCAGGACCGGTCCTGAACGAGCGCATATCCGTTCTGTACGATTTTTTCACGAAGTTCCGGACTGCTCAACAGTTCCTTGATGGCTTTGGAAAGATGATCCGGGTCTGATGCGCGGACAATCATCCCCGCCTGCGCTTTGACGATCTCCTCATGCGAGCCGACTTTGTCCGTCGTGATAACCGGTGTTCCGCATGCCATCGCTTCGAGCAGAACAATCCCATACCCTTCGGAGTTTGAAGTGGAGGGCAGGATCAGCACGTCCGCCTGAACATAATGGGCCCTCAGCTTTTCCGTCGAGACGGAACCAAGAAATTTTACGTTCTCCAGCCCTCTTTCTTCAGCCGTTCTTTCAAGAAAATTTCGTTTGTTGCCGTCACCAATGATGGTGTACTGCACATACGGCACCTGCCGTGCCGATTCCAGCAGAATTTCCATTCCCTTATAACGGTGATTATCGTCCAGGGCGCCCACAAAAAGCACCTCCCTGAAAGGTCTTTCAGGTTTTCTCTCCGCGGGTTTTTTGAAAAGTGTTTTTTGTACTCCAAGAGGTATCACTCTTATTCGCTTTCGCGGGTAGAATTTCCGGACCTCTTTTTCGTACCAGTGTGTGGTGACGACGAGTCCGTCAAAAAGAAAACGGTAAAAATATTTTTCAATCGCGGCGGCTATTCGCGGAAGGAAAGATGCGGGATTGGCGTGCGCGTGATAGGTGAGGATGCGCTTTGGTTGCTCGACGCGTTTGCCGCCCGCCCCGCGTTTTTTGCCTCCCGCATACCAGGCAAAGGCCGTCGTATAGGGGTGCGGCCCATTACAGTGCAGGATATCAACCGGATACTGTTCCAGATTTTCGCGCACGGATTTTTTTTGAGGAATCCGGTACCCCAGTAAAAGTTTTGTCTCAATGAAATGGACATGCGATCTTTTTTCATTCCGGTCCGGTCCCCGGTGATGTTCATCTGACGTAAAAACATGCACTTCATGTCCGAGCTTTTCAAACTCCTCATGCAGATTTTTCATGTAGGTCTCAACGCCCCCGACCGACGGGGCAAACCACGGATAGACGAAACCAATTTTCATGAGAGATTTTTAGTTGAATCAAGCCTCTCCCAGACCGTGTAAGCGTTTTTCCCCTTCATGTAATCGAAGCGCGCGAGTATCCGGCTGAGGAGTTCCGTGGCAACCATACCGGCCAGCCATATGTCTTTTTTCAGGTTTGGCCCCAGCTTTTTGAGCGTTGCGGAGAGCACGCTGCTATTGTGTGCCGTCGCAACCCTGTGACCGTATTTTTTTTTAATCCACAGATGTCCGTAGTTGATCCGTCTTCGCTGCCGGAGAAACTCATACCACGTTTCGGGGCCTTTGTTCCGCACAACGGCATCAGGCGAATAGACGATTTTTAATCCCTCCTTTTTTATTGCCGCTTCA
>DATDOI010000140.1:0-7267 GCA_035293325.1 Candidatus Altimarinota bacterium | reverse complement strand
CAGTTCTCACGGGCGCTCTGTTCCTCACAACCACGGGTCTCGCCTCGGCCTCCCCGTCTCATAAAGGTTTGGGTGACGGAGAAATGGGCAGAAGGCACCGTTTCGGAAACCACCTCGAAAAGAATTGCGAAGCAGTGAAAGAGCGGATTGAGAACAAGATCGAAAAAAGGGGGGAAAAATCCCACGAAAAAGGCGAAAAGGGACGGATAGGCACGCATATCGAAAAAATGCTCACCCGTTTTGAAGATGCCGGCCTGGATACATCGAAGCTAAAGGAGTATCTGGGGATACTCGAACAAAAAATTACCGCTCTGAAAGCGGAACGTGAATCACTCATGGTCAATGTTGAAAAACCGATCATAAATTGCGAGGCGACCAAAGAGGAACGCAAGGCGGCAATGGAAGCATTCCGCGCGGGAATGGAACCGCTTCGGGACAACAAAGAGGAGATACACACATACATGAAGGAGACCGTTCATCCGGAGATCAAATCGCTCCGCGAACAGTTGAAAGGGTCTGACGACGAAGAGTCTGACGAGGAGTAATCGAAAGGGCGCAGGGGGTATGCCAGGGGGAGTCGCAGGGGGCGGCTCCCCCTTTTTTTGCCCGACGTCTGAGTTTACGCGTATTTTTCCTCGTGAATTTTTGTCGCGCCGTTCTGAGTCAGAAGACCCTTCAGTTCGTCCACCATGGCCGGGTTTCCGCAGATATAAAAATCTGTTTCACGAAAATCTTTCATCATCTTCGGCACATGCGCGGTCACCCGTCCCTCCAGATAGCCTTCCGGCAGATCCCGCTCCGGCTTGCTTATGCAGGGGTAAATACGAAAATTCGGATACCGTTGCGCGTTGTTCGCAAAACCTTCATAAAAACGCGCGCAATAATCCTCATCCAGGTGCCGGACTCCGAAAAAAAGAGTAATTTCAGCCTCCGGACGGGACTGTAAAGCAGCTTTGATCATGGGTATGAACGGAGCCAGTCCGGTCCCCGTAGCCACAAAAACTTTTTTACAATCATTATCATGCACGATAAATCTTCCAAGAGCCGCCCCGACCAGATTCAGCGCTGAACCTTCCCGTGCATTCTCAAAAAAGACCGAAGCCGGGCCTGCCGGGCGGACATCAACAATGAGGACCATAACGGCCGGCTCTCCGTTTTCTATTTCCACGATTGAATAGGAGCGAAAAACTCTCGGTTCCACCTGGAGAACCACGTGCTGCCCCGGGAAGTAGTCCAGCCTTTTTTCCATCTGCAGACGGAAGAGATAAACGTCGGGAGCAAGCTTCTCCTTGCCGACAATGGTAAGTTTCTGGAGATTCATAGTGTAAAAAACTTCTAGCGATACTCGGCCCGGCCCTGAAGAGCCTTGGTAAGGGTGAGCTCGTCGGCATAATCCAGATCCCCTCCAACAGGCAGGCCGCGCGCAATGCGTGTCACCCGCACATCGTACGGCTGGAGCAGACGCATTAAATAAAGCGCGGTGGTTTCGCCTTCCAGTCCGGGGTTTGTCGCCAGGATTATTTCGTACTCCTGAATGGTCCCCTCCTCGACGCCGACCTGAATGCGGTCTTCGAGCGCCTGAACTTTCAGCTGTTCCGGACCGATGCCGTCCACGGGGGAAAGAGCGCCGTGCAGAACATGGTAGACCCCTTTGTATTCGAGAGTTTTTTCCACGGCCACCACGTCAAGGATCTCCTCCACCACGCAGATCTGACGCTGGTTGCGCATTCCGTTGGCGCAGATCATGCACAGACTGTCCTCCGCAATGTTCCAGCATCGCTGGCAGAACTGCAGCCCTTTTTTAAGCCCGTTCACGGCATCCGCCAGTCCCTGAACGCGGCTTTCCGGCGAATGCAGAAGGTGCATCGTCAAACGCTGCGCGGATTTTGGTCCGACTCCGGGGAGTTTGGAAAACTCCTCAATGAGTTTCTGAATGGATTGTGGGAGGAATGAGGACATATCAATGGTAGTATACTACTTCCCGACGTGCTTCAAAAACTCATTCCGGGTGTTCATTTCCCGCTTAAAGAGGCCCAGAAGCGCCGAGGTTGTTACCCAGCTGCTCTGTTTTTCAACGCCGCGCGCCATCATGCAGAAATGCTGCGCATCCACAATGACGCCCACACCTTTCGGTTTCAAAATACCATGAAGGCCACGCGCAATCTGACTCGTCATGCGTTCCTGGTTCTGCAACCTGCGTGAAAACATTTCCACCAGGCGTGGAATTTTTGATAGTCCGATGATCTTTCCGTCCGGAATGTAACCAACGTGCGCTTTGCCGAAGAACGGAAGAAGATGGTGCTCACAGGTGGAATAGAACTCGATATCTTTCACCACGATCATCTCGTCGTACAGCTCGTCGCCGAACACGGTCAAAACATCTTCGGGTTTCTGTTTGTACCCTTTGAACATTTTTTCGAACGCGGCAACGACACGTTTTGGCGTATCCTTGAGGCCCTCCCGTTCGGGGTCCTCACCGATGTATTCGAGCATCTCTCTGATCATCCGCTCGGCGTTTTGTTCTCGCATGGAAGGAAAAAACTAAATACCGTGAAAAATTTCGAAGACAGGAACATCCCTCTCCTCCCGGGTTATCTTGTTACAGATCTTCAGACTGGGAAAGTCATCGCCCAACACCTCTTGTATGACGGCCAGGGGAGTTACAACCTCCCATTCCCGCTCACCATCATGGGTAATAAGGCGGTTCGAAAGGTACGCCGCCATGTGTTGCAGATAATCCCTAATAAAGGGCGGATTCGCCGTGTGTGCTTCCGTTTTGGACGCATTGAAATGGTTCATAAAACGTGTCGGATCAGGAATTTTCGCCCGCCCGTCCATTTTTGCAAACCCCAGAAGTTGAATAATATTTTCAGCCGTCCTCTTGTCTTCCACCTGCACCTCTACAACCGGCCTCAACACATCTTCGAGCTTTATTCTGGTGTCCGTTGAACGCGGATCGCGACGGGGGATACGCCCAATCCTGCCGGAAGGGGCATCTGCCGGAAGGGGCTGCTGGGTCTCCAGAGCTGCGCGAACGGAAGTTTGAACGGCCGAAACCTCCTCGCGCGGAACCGGATCCGAAGAAGCATCAACGCCGGACTCGTCGCCCGTTTCAGGGGCTCGATCTCCGCGAGTGAAAATTTTTCTGAAAAAATCTGCGGCCATGGTGACAAATATTATGTGACAGGGGAAAAATATAACATAGTGAGCTATGCATGTCATTACCCCGGACCGTTTTGTCACATATCGTATTTATCGAGATCTAGGGATAATTGTCAACGCGAAACGGCTGTAGGAAATTTCTACAATAAAACTTGCAAAAATATTTCAGCGCATGACCGGGAATGAGTCTGCCGCTTTGTCGCGGGGGGCGACATACTCATTTGCGAATCTTTGCAATCTTGTTGAGATTTCAGGGTTTCATTACGTTGAATATATTAATTTTTTTTAAACCTTAATCTTTTTCTTCATGACAGTGCAAACTGCATCGCAGGCCCCGACAAAGGCCAAAATAAGCGGACGTCCGCATGTTCTCCCGACGGATCGTCGTCGCGGCGACATCGCACATGTTGATACCGATGCTATTAAGCGGGTGTACGAGCTGATAAAAACTCATGAGGTGGAAATTATTGATCTGCGCTTTACGGATCTTTTTGGTTTGTGGCAGCACTACAGCATTCCGGCAAAAGAGTTGATGGAGTACAGCGCTCTGGAAAAATCCATCTGGGTCGATGGCATTGGCTTTGATGGTTCATCCATTAAAGGTTTTCAGGCGATTGAGGAGAGCGACATGGTCCTGCTCCCTGATCCCGAGACGGCCTTTGTTGATCCGGTATTAAATATCATGACGCTTTCATTGAACTGCGATGTGTTTGATCCCAACACCCATCTGCCGTATACGCGCGACGCACGTTTTGTGGCAAAAAAAGCTGAAGCTTTCCTGGCTTCGAGCGGAATTGCAGACGTGAGTTATTGGGGGCCCGAAGCTGAATTTTTCATTTTCGATCACGTGAGCTACCGCAATGAAGGACACTCCGCAGGTTACGAGATCGACTCCGATGAAGGAGCCTGGAACAGCGGAAAAAATGACGAGCAAAATCTTGGCTACACCATTCGTCACAAAGAAGGGTATTTCCCTCTCCCGCCGCACGACACACTCCAGGATCTCCGGAGTGAAATAATTCTTGCGATGGCAAAGTGCGGTATTGAAGTGGAAGTGCATCATCACGAAGTTGCGACCGCAGGGCAGTGCGAAATAGATATGAGATTCAAGAGCCTCACCAAAATGGCCGATCAGCTCTTCATCTATAAATACATCATCAAGAACATCGCAAGGAAACACGGAAAAGTTGCAACGTTCATGCCCAAGCCGATTTTTGGCGATAACGGGTCGGGCATGCACACGCATCAGAGTTTGTGGAAGGAAGGAACAAACCTTTTCTTTGATGCCAAAGGGTATGCCCTGCTCAGCGACATGGCCCGCTGGTATATCGGCGGTCTCTTAAAACACGCGCACGCTCTTATGGCTTTCTGCGCGCCCACCACAAATTCCTACCGGCGTTTGGTGCCCGGTTACGAAGCGCCCATTAACCTGGTCTACTCCCAGCGCAACCGCAGCGCCGCCTGCCGTATTCCAACCTACAGCGAAAGTCCTAAAGCTCGTCGCGTGGAGTTCCGCTCGCCTGACCCGACCTGCAATCCGTACCTCGCCTTTTCAGCAATGCTTATGGCCGGTCTGGATGGCGTAACGAACAAAATTGAACCCGGCGATCCGATGGAGGAAAACACATTCGAGAGTAAGAAGAAAATGAAAACCATGCCGGGCTCGCTGGAAGAGGCTCTTTCCGCATTGGAAAAAGATCACGAATTCTTAAAGCGCGGAGACGTGTTTACGCAGGACCTGATAGATATGTACCTGCAGGTGAAATGGGGCGAGGTGGACTTCGTTCGTTTAAGACCGCATCCCGCGGAGTTCGAACTCTACTTCGATCGTTGATCTGAAATCAGTTTGAATATTCGGACCAGTCTTTAATCTCCAGGTGATCCTGGCTCTTGCGGCTCAACGCTTCCACGATCACCTCCGCCACCTGCAGGTTCGTGATAAGGGGTATGTTGTAGTCGATGGATTTTCTGCGGATCAGGTAGCCGTCCGTGACCTCCTCACGACTGTAGTTTTTGGGGATGTTGATGACCAGATCAACTTTTTTTGATGTGATGACATCCAGGATTCCGGGTTTTTTGTTCGAGCTGATTTTGTGGAGCATAGTATTGTGGATGCCGTTTTCGGTGAGGAAAGCGGATGTGCCTTCCGTCGCAAAAAGCTGGTAACCCATTTCCGCAAACTTCCGCGCGTGAGGGAGGAACGAAGCTTTATCTTCAACGCGGCCGATACTCAGGAGGATATTTTTTTTGGGAACCCTGAACCCCACGGAGATCATCGCTTTGAAAAACGCTTCATACATGTCATCGCCGAAGCAGGCAACTTCACCCGTGGAAGCCATTTCCACGCCGCTCACCGGATCCGCGCCCTTAAGCCGCGAAAAAGAAAATTGGGGTGCCTTTACTCCCACATGATCCAGATCGAGCGTGCGATAATTCTGGGCGCGGAAGTACGCCAGTTTTTTTACTTTCAGCATGGCCTGCGTGGCGATCTCGATAAAGTTGTACCCCGTGACTTTTGATGCGAACGGAAAGGATCGGCTGGCGCGAAGGTTGCACTCGATCACCTTCACCAGATTATTTTTTGCAAGAAACTGGATATTGAAAGGTCCGGTGATCTTGAGTTCGCGGGCAATTTTCTTGGCGATATCTTTTACGCGCCGGATCGTTTCGATATAGAGTTTTTGAGGAGGAAGAACAATCGTCGCGTCCCCGGAATGTACGCCGGCATTTTCTATGTGTTCGGCGATGGCATAAATGAGAACCTCGCCATCCAGAGCGACGGCATCTATCTCAATCTCTTTGGCCCCCTGCTCGAATTTACTCACCACCACCGGCGCCTCAAGTGATATGCGCGTGGCCTTGTTCAGAAACTGGGTGAGAGCATCGTCGTTGTGGGCGACACTCATGGCGGCGCCGGACAGAACGTACGAAGGACGCACCAGCACCGGATAGCCGACATCTTTGGTAAAAGAGCTGATCTCTTCCCGGCTGCGCATTTCGCGCCAGCGGGGCTGATCAATTTCCAGCTTGTCCAGAAGCGCGGAAAATTTATGCCGGTTCTCCGCGCGGTCAATGTTTTCCGCGGAGGTCCCAAAAAGTTTCACTCCGGCATTGGCCAGCTTGATCGCCAGATTGTTCGGCACCTGCCCTCCCATCGAAACGATCACGCCCGCCGGTTTCTCGAGCTCACAGATGTCGAGCACCCGCTCCAGAGAAAGCTCATCAAAATAAAGTTTGTCCGACATGTCATAGTCCGTCGAAACCGTTTCCGGATTGTAGTTGATGATGATTTTTTCATACCCCGCTTTCCCCACAGAGGTAAGGGCATTCACGCAGCACCAGTCAAACTCCACGGACGTGCCGATGGCGTACGGGCCGGACCCCAGCACCACAATTTTTTTCTTCGCGCGCGCGCCGCCGCGCCCGGACTTTTTCTCTCCCGCTCCAGTTCCCGCTCCAAAATCCAGATCGTGCTCCTGGCCGTGGTACGTGAGATAGAGGTAGTTTGTTTTGGCGGGATACTCGGCGGCCATGGTATCAATCTGCTTTACATACGGCACCACCCCAAGCCGCTTTCGCAGAGCGCGTATGGAACTCTCCGTTTCACCGGTAATTTCCGAAAGCTGCTTATCCGAATAGCCGTACCGCTTCGCCTGAAGAAGCAGATCCCGGTCCATTTTTTTCGTTTTCCGCAAAACCTTTTCCAGTTTCACGATGTTCTCCAGTTTTCCCAGAAACCATTCATCAATACCCGAAAGCTTGCTGATTTTCTCAATGCTCCAGCCTTTGTGCATGGCCTCCGCAATGGCCAGAATGCGACGGGGCGTCGGGTGCTTGATCGCCTTCTCCAGATTTTCCGGCGAAAGGTTCAGTTCCTGATTCGCCACAAAACCGTACAGTCCGATCTGCAGCATCCGTAAACCTTTTTGCATCACCTCTTCAAAACTTCTGCCGAGAGACATTATCTCTCCCACGGATTTCATTTCCGAACTGATCTCCTGTGCAACCTTCCGGAACTTATCCAGATCCCAACGCGGGATTTTAAGCGCCAGATAATCCAGCGCCGGTTCAAAATCTGCCGTCGTTGTTTTGGTGACGGCATTTT
>DATDOI010000139.1:0-5262 GCA_035293325.1 Candidatus Altimarinota bacterium | reverse complement strand
ATATAGTTCCGGTAGGCCTGACCGATAAGGATTGGGGAGACGCTCTGGGCCAGCAGTTCGAATCCCTTCATTTTATCCTGCGGTTTGGTTACCTGGTACTCTTCGCGAAGAAAGTCTTCGAAGCTGTCCATGTCCGTTGCCGAAATTTCCATGCCATCCAGCTCTCCTCCGGTAATCCGGATCGTCGGATCGATCGGTCCCAGCGATGCCATTTTTCCCATGACCGTTTCTCTGGCGCCCAGAGTGATGAGCGTTGCTGCGCTCCGCGCATGAAACGGCACGAGGACCGAAAAATCTATGTTGTATTCACGGAAAAGGTTTACCAGCTCCCAGGCGGCCTCAAGTTCTCCTCCATAGGAAAACAGAAACAGATCGAGGCTTTTGCACTTGGCGCATATCTCTTCCAGATGTTCGCGGAAATGAACCACGTCCGCAGATTCAATGTCCGACTGTACATTCGGACGATTGGAGGTCACGTACGTTATGACGCGCGAATTGCGCGCTTCTTCAATGGCGCGAATAAGTTCGTTCCGTCTATTTTTATTTTCCGGGGGTTTCTTCATCACGTTATTATACCTCTTACGGTTAAAACATTCCAGAGTCGAAGGTTCCGCCCCGATAATCGTTCATGAACAGTTCGAACTGTTCGATGAAGCCCACCTCTTTTTTAACTTTTAAGAAGAAGGCTTCCATGAGCTCGTTATTCTCACTGTTCAGGAGTGCCATTTTGAGATAGTAATATGCCTTCAATTTGCTGTTCGGGTAGTCCATTTTTGTCCGTATGCCCCTGATGGCGTACTCTTTTTCCCCTTCGGCGGCGAGCCGTTGATTGTTGTCTTGATTGTCGTCGTCAAACCGGTAGACAAAATTCCAGGACGAAAGGTCTATTTCATCGTAGTGGTGTGGCAGCAGATCGATGAAAATTTCCCTGTCCGGATGGGCCTCACTTTTTTTCTTCAAAATACTTTCGTCCGGATTTACTTTTGAGTAGTAGATTTCCAGCTCCACGTCCGGCCTGAAATTTTCGATTTTTCGCAGGTAGTAGAGCGGGAATGTGTGATTGTCCCGCCCGATAGACAGCAGGTACGCATTCTGAGGCAGACTTTCCAGGACATGGCGGTTAAAGTCGTACGCAATGTAATTATGACTTTCGTTGTTATTTGCGAAGTTTACCGTGAGCGGAATCAAAGGGAGAAAAAGGAGACCGGACAGCATGAGGGGCACGGTTTGGGCGAGTTTTTTTGAGCTCAGGATTTTATCCATGCCGCAGGCCGCGATGATGGTCACCAGAAGAATCGCGGGGATAAAAAAAGGCCGACTGCTGAATTCTGAAAAGGGGATCATGTTCCAGCCGTACCCGACGAACTTGAGCTGGATGATCGAGAAAAAGAAGAGCAACAGGGTTACAAGAAAGAAGGGCGCGCGGTTTTTTTTGAACAGCGCGATGAAGCCGAATGGCAGGAGAATAAAAGACAGATAGAAAAACTGACGGAAGACGAGTTCGAAAAAAGGAAGGAACCCTTTGGCGTTGTTTACTGCGATGCCGCTCGAAATGTCGATTGCCTGTTGCAGCCAGCCGGGGAGCCGGGTTGCGGCTGATGCTTCTGTTTCCTCGCTGCCCAGGTGGACCGTTCCTCCGTAGATCTGGCGATTCACGAATGCAAAAAAGCTGTCCCAGGTATGCAGCCCTTCATGTTTGATGTATGCCGGATTGTCATAGGGGCCGGCTGCCGTTCGTATGGGGAGGTAGGCATAGACCGACAGTCCCAGCCCGAGCATTAAAAGTGAGCCTGCCACAATTTTGGGATTCAGAATGACGCGCCAGTTTTTTATGAGTACGAACAGGAAAAGGGCCGGCGCCGCCAGAAGTATCTGGTGCTGGTTTGCTACCCCAAGACCAAAACAGAGTGCTGTAAGTAACAGGTACCGGGGGTTTTTATTTTGGTCCCACAGTGTCAGGAACCAGATCATGAGTCCGAGCAGGAAGGCATTGAGGGTGTAGGTTTCCGTCCGGATCGATTGTGACCAGAAGATGTCCGAGAAAGCCAACAGCAGACTGAAACTTACGGCGACGGCAGTTTTTTTCGTAAGTCGCCGGATGATCAAAAATATGATTGTCACCGTTGCCGCGCCAAAGAACGCGGACATAAGATTCACGCGCCATCCGATATTCCCGAATGGAATGAGCACCGTAAACAGTTTTCCCAGAAGCGTGTGGAGCGGGTATCCCGGCGGATGCGCTATGTCCAGCGTCGCGGCGGAAACGATCAGCTCTCCCGAATCTTCCGTGCCGACCGTGGGATAGAGTGTCAGCAGGTAGACAAAGTACGAGCCGAAAAAGACAAGGAACAGATCTATCGTTTGTTGAAGGCGCGCTTGAAGGCGCAACCGTAAACGGGCGGGTGCCGGAGTCGCCGCTGCCTTCGGTTGCGCTGATGAACTGGTTGCCATCTTTTAACCGAATGTAAATGTAAACGCGCGGAAGGCCGGATCTTCGCCGGTGTCTTTCACCGTTATCTCCAGCGTGTGCTCGCCGTATTCCTGACCCTGAACGAGTTTATAGAGACGGTCTGCCATAACAATGGCCGCGCTTTTTGATTTGTCCACATCTTCTCCACCTATTTCTCCGAGTGGTTTACCGTCCAGCGTCAGAGCAATTTGTGCTCCACCGGCTGCGTTTGCGGCCAATGCGCTCGCCACCATGTATACGTCTTTCGCCGTATAGCGGAATATGATTTTTGCATTTGCGGATTTGGCCTGCGCGTATTGCGCGGTGATTTCCCAGTCGCCGACCAGGTACAGTTTATTCCGCTCGACCGTCGTTGGCGCGGTAAATGTCTGAAGACCCGGAGTGCCGATTTTGCCGTTTCCCAGATATTGATTTCTTTCGTAGCCGAAATAGATTTCCGGGCTGTCTTTTTTGGAATAATCAACCTCCTGTACCTCTTTTGGCGTCACCATATCATCTGCAAGATCCACTTCCGTTTTCAGAACTTCGGCACGTTCTTTCAACAGCTCCTGGATTTTCTTTTCCGTTTCTTCGTACGCGCCTTCGCCGATATGGTCGTATACGACGAAACCGTCGATATCTATCAGGTATTTTCGGGGCCAGTAGCGGTTTCCGTACGTACGCCAGATTGAATACTCGTTATCCAGAATCACAGGATATTTAATGTCGAACTTATCCACGGCGCTCTGAACGTTCGCAAGCTCCTTTTCGAATTCGAACTCGGGAGTGTGTACTCCAAGAATTTCAAACCCCTTGTCGTGATATTTTTCGTACCATTCGTTTAAGTACGGCGTTGTGCGTTGGCAGTTGATGCAACTGTAGGTCCAGAAATCCAGAAGTATGACTTTTTTGCCCACCAGGTCGCTTATTTTGATCCCATCCGTATTGATATAACCGCTTGCGTCCACGAACTCCATTGCCTGTCCGTATTTTTTGTCTTTATCGGCGATAATTTTTTCTCTTCCCTCACTTTGGCTCGAGGGTGTTACGACCGTCGAATCCTTCAGCGCAGGAGCCGGTTTTTTCTGAAGCTCAAAATAGACAATCGATCCCACAATCAGAACGACCACTATACCGAGTGTAATATTTTTTTTCATTGGAGCAGAAACTGATTCAGTACCTCAAAGTTCGCAATGAGCCCGAGGTTTTGCGTGAATGCCAGAATTCCAAGAATAATCATCGCGACTCCGAAAACGATTTTTACATAGCTCAACCCTTTTGCGTGTTTGCGGAAGAAAGATGATGCCTGCGATGTGAACAGTCCAACGAGTAAGAAAGGTAAACCGAGGCCGAGAGAGTAGGACAGGAGCAGCGCGAATGCCGAGCCGGGCTGTGTTGCGGCCAACCCCAGAATCGCTCCAAGTACGGCGCCTACGCACGGAGTCCATCCCGCAGAAAAAGCTGCCCCGAAGACGAAGGACGTGACATATTTTGACTTAAATTTTTTCCCGACGTTCAGCTTGTGCTCTGCATCCAGAAATCCGATATGGATAAGTCCCGTCAGGTAGAGTCCGAAAAATATGATGATCACTCCGCCTATTCGCGCCAGCCAGGTTTGCGCCTCATCCGCGATATTGATCAGAACGGAATTCAGGATGACTCCCAGGAAGGCGAAAAATACGGAAAAACCAAGGACAAAAAAGAGGCTGTTCAGAAAAATCTCCAGCCGGTGGCTCTTTGAGTCCGAAAGGGTGCTCCCCGCCAGATATGCCAGAAACCCCGGAATTAGTGGCAGAACGCATGGCGACAGGAAGGAAACCAACCCCGCAAAGAACGATACAAAAATGCCGAGATTTCCTGTCATAGATTTAATAAAAGCGGATCTGTTGAACATTTTACATAGTTTGCTATTCTCTAGCAAAACATATCCTCCCTCTTTTTAAAGGCTGAAGGCTCCTATGCGCAATAAACTGGCAAATCCCGACGTGAAGCTGATGAAGTATGGCATCCGGGAGATTGTTGATGTTGCCCAGAAATTGGGCGAGATAGATCCAAAATTCAATTTCGTTTCAGAGAATATCGGCGATCCCATTCCAAAAGGCTGGACCGTTCCGCCTTTTTTAAAAAAGCTCATTGTCGATGAGGTACAGAAACCGGGTGACAAGGTTTTTGGCTATTCGCATTCGCGCGGTTTGCCCGCAACGCGCAAATGGGTGGTTGAGTATGCGAAGAGGTATTCACCTTCTTCAACGTTGGATTATGAGTTCGTTCTGTTTGCCAGCGGGCTGGGTGCCGCGATTTCTGCCGCGTACCACATGCTCCCCAAAGGCGCGCGTGTTCTTCAGCCGACGCCGTCATACCCGACGCACGCCTCGATGGAATCTTTTTCTGCAGGCGCCGAACCGATAACGTACAAACTTGATCCGGATAAAGAATGGCAGCCTGATCTGGCGCATATGGAAGAGCAGATCAAAACGCATCCGGAAGTGACCGCCATCCTGATTATCAATCCCAACAATCCGACGGGTGCCGTTTATAGCCGCGAAACTCTGGAATCTATCGTGAAACTTGCGGAGCAGTACGGATTGATGATCATTTCTGATGAGGTGTATTTCCGCATGGTGTATAACGGGCATAAATTTGAGCAGATTACCGAGATTGCGCAGGGGCGGGTACCTTTGATGGTGATGCGCGGTTTATCTAAAGATGT
This sequence comes from Candidatus Altimarinota bacterium, assembly GCA_035293325.1. Classification (GTDB taxonomy): domain Bacteria; phylum Patescibacteriota; class Gracilibacteria; order UBA1369; family UBA1369; genus DATDOI01. The sequence continues at coordinate 103 of DATDOI010000139.1, read as the reverse complement.
TCCGTGGCCGGGCGGACGCTGCGGCTGGATTGAGTTCCATAACGTTGAACTCGATCCCGATTTTCGCGCTTACGCCGAGGCCGTAAAGAAGCGCATTCTGATG
>DATDOI010000138.1:0-11362 GCA_035293325.1 Candidatus Altimarinota bacterium | reverse complement strand
ATCAGGACGCCGTTAAATTTCTTGATACCATGGCTGATGTTGAACATGCGGTTCGCCGGGGAGCCGTAATATGAAGAATGGCCCGTGGCAATAAGCTCCGTGATGCCCAGCTCTTTCAGGTCATCGGAAATGGTCAGAGGGGCGTGCTCAACGTAAACAGGAACAGGAACGTCGGAAATGCCGAAGTTTGCGGCCAGCTCAATCGCCTCCACCAGCTGCGGCCTGGAAACGGATCTTCCATCCTCTCCTTTTCCGTCAATCACAACCTTCCCATTGTCATCTTTATAGATGTTGGCCGGAGAGGTCGGAACCTCAATGTCTTTCAGGAGGTTTTCCGCAAGAACCGGCTCCAGTTTTCCCCCATCCACTTCGATCTGAATTCGCGACGTGAGCTCCACCTCGTCCGATTTTGCCATTGCAACCTGTCCGTCCGTGATAACGACGGGAAGCGCCCAGCGCGTATTATTGAACTTCAGGGCGTTTTTTTCGCGGAAGCTTACGGCATCAAGATGATCAATGAGTTTCAGCGTCAGGCCGTCGTCCCCATAGCTGAGATTCAGCGGCATTTTCAAAAGGGCCACGAGATTTTCTCTTTCTTTTTCCAGTTCCGCGGCGGTTACGCGGGGTGTTTCCTCCAGAGCTTCAACCGATACCGGTGACGTGCTCACATTTTCAATTCTGTTTCGAAGGTCTGCTATCAGTTTGTCCCTGTTGATGGCTATCCCGTTTTTTTCGGGCTCTATGCCGAGTTCGTCATCAGCCCAGACGAAGCGCGCATTTTTCGCGCGAACGTCGGATAAGTGAAATTTTTGCTCGAGCGATCCAATAACCGCATCACCGTCGAAGCTATAGTCTATGCCTACCCCGGGCGCAGCATACGTGCTCACCAGAAGCTGGAGCAGCCCTTCCTCCTGAATATTGAAGGTCGGAACTTTTTCGAGCGTCTGGTCGATATTCAGACGGATACCGAGCTCCTGCGCAGGAACTTCAATGGTGTTTCCTTCGTAGCTGAAAAAAAGAGGCGTCTTCATATAACCTTGGAGTTCCGCCACTATTTTTTCTTTCGCTTCATCTTTTTGCAGATAGCCGACTTCCGTTGTGCCGACTTTTACGCCCGGAAAAATTCTTCCCTCGGAATGGAGCTCTATGACGAGCATAATCATGACAACCGCCACTATCCCGATACCTGAATATAACCCTCCCCTGATGATCGTTTTTGCCTCACGGGTGAATGCCGAGAGTTTCTCCGGATCCATCTCCGATTTTATTCCCTCTATCTGGTCACCGAAAAAGTCTCTCAAGCTGTCCGCATAGGAACGCATGAGCCCCTCTCGTGCATCGACGCTCGCCGGGCTCGCCGTTTCCGTCGCTGCGGGCTTGGCCGGGGCATGCAGTTTTGCCGCTGCGTCCTCCGGCGTTTTAACGCCCATTGCAGCCGCGCCTGCGGAATCCGAAGGCTTATGCTTCTGCTGTTTCGATTTCTTCTCCTTTACGGGTTCTGACCCCGTTGGATTACTTTTTCCCGCGTTTTTCCCGGACTTTTTGCCCATGGCTATAAATGGCGAAAGAGAAATGTTGGACAGGTACTATAACAGCTTTCCCCGGGAAATAATACACATTAGTCTATTTCGTGGGGTATTTTCCTGAAAGTTTCCTTTTCCTCAGAAGATTTGTCCCCTTTCTTTGTTTTGCCAAAGAGCCTTCCGGCCCATTTGCCCAGCCGGCTTTTGGGGGCGGGCGACTGATGGTTCCGTTGAGGCTTTGGCAGTTTTTCTTCCATTGATTCCTCCGCATTTTCCGCCTGGTCTTTCTTCGCCTTGAACGACATTCCCACAACGGATCCGATTGCCACTCCGAGTATCGCCCCCATAACGAGCTTATCCACCCGGGTTTTCTTTTTCCGGGAATCCTTATTTGAATCTGTATGTGCGTCCGTCATATCCTGCGGCTCTTTTTTTTCGCCCTGCAGGGCGCGCTCCATTTCTTCCTGTTTTTTCTTCTTTTTTTTGCCGAATCCGAACATGGATGTTAACGGGTTATTATTTTGGCTTTGCTACGTCTATGGACTGAGTGCGGCGAATAACGTTCACTTTAATTTTCCCCGGATAGGCAACGTTTTCTTCAATCTCACGGGCAATGTGCGTCGCAAGATCAGAAAGATTCTCGTCCTCAAGGACGGCCGGCTCGACAATCACGCGCAGTTCGCGACCCGCGGAAATGGCGTACGTTTTGCTCACCCCTTCGTAGGAGTTGGCAATGCCTTCAATGGCCCTGATGCGCTCAATGTATTTTTCGAGCGTTTCCTGGCGCGCTCCGGGCCGGCCGGCAGAAATGGCATCGCCCGCCTTTACGAGCATTGCCTCCGCCGTTTCCTGCGGGACCGCGTCGTGATGGGCCCACGCGGCGTGAATTTCCTGATCGGAGAAACATTTGTGTTCCTCCATGATGCGCTTGGAAAGAATGTCATGAGGCTCGCCCACCTCATGGTCGATGGCTTTCCCGAGATCGTGGAAAAAGCCGCCGACCTTGCAGGTTTCCATATTCAGGCCAAGCTCGGAACCGAGCATGAGCGTGAAATAGCCGACCTCAAAAGAGTGTTTCAAAATGTTCTGGCCGTAGCTGGTGCGGAACTGCAAACGCCCCACGATGCGATAAAAGTCGTCGTTGAACGCGCGACTATCAAGCTCCAGTTTCTTTACCGTCTCTTTCCCGATCCTTATGAGAGACCGTTCGATCTCTTTCTTCGCCTCCTCCAGCTTGATGTTGATGACGCTCGCATCAACAAATTTTTCCCGCAACAGTTTCATCACCAGCTCACGCGCAATATGTTTTTTGACCAGATCAAAACAGGAGATGATGATCGTCCCGGGCGCATCATTGAAAATGATGTCACATCCGGTGAGCTCTTCAATGAGAATCAGATTTTCCGCGTTCTGGCCTATGATTCGCGCCTTGTGTTCGTCCCTGTCCACCATCACGGCCAGGCTTTTTTTCTCCACGGAAGTCGGCGCACTGTAGCGCTGAATTGCATCCACGATCATGTTTTTGGCAATTCCGATTTTCTCCTCCTGAAGATACTCTTCAAGCTTGTGAATTCTTTCTTCCTTCATGAGTTCAAGGTCGCGGGCGAGCTGTTCCAGCACCTCCTCTTTCGCCTTATCCATCCGGATGCCGACCTTTCGCGACAGACTTTCCGTTATCTGAATTTTCTTTGCCTTCAGCCCTTCCCGAAGTGCGTCCACCTGCTTTGTTTCTTCGTCCACCAGCGCCCTGGCCGACTGAACGCGTTGCTCTTTTTTCTCAACCTGTTCCTCTTTTGAGACGATAAGGTTTTCGATGCGCACAAATTGCTCTTTCAGCCTTTCCTCATCTTCCTGACTTCTAACCTTCAGGTGCTCAGCTTTCTCTCCGGCCTCCCGGTAAATCCGGTCCGCCTCCTCCTGAGTCTTTTCCAGTTTATTGTTCGCTTTCTGCTCAAACCCGCCCAGCGTAAGAGGCCGTTTCCCGGCCGCAATGACTGAACCGATTAAAGTTCCCAGGGCTAGAGCCCCGAGTCCCACCACAAGGCTGATGACATTTATCGGCATGGCCCAGCTATTATAGACGGTTTTTTCTGCCATTGCCATGGCTTTAACCACGGCTTTTCGGGACCCGCTTTGTGTGGATTTTTTGTGGAGGCCGGAGAGAGCGTAACTCTTCAATAATATCCTTTATGGCTGCGACCGTCTGTTCGATTTCCGCAGCCGTCGTGCGTCTTCCAAGTGAAAATCTGATCCCTGACCGCACCTCTTTGTCGGAAAGGCCTATGGCCTTGAGCACATGCGATGGTTCGCTCGCCCCCGAACTGCAGGCTGATCCTGCCGATGCGGCAATATGTTCCATGTCCAGTCGGACCAGCAGGGATTCCGCGCTCACGCCCTCGACGGACACATTTATATTATTGGGCAGGCGCGACCGCCGGTCACCATTCAGTTGTACTCCCCGAATATTCAGGAGCTCCCTTATAAAGGCTTCCGTGAGTTTTTTGATCTGCGCGGTTTCCTTTTCTTTTCGCTGAAAGCTGAGCTTCAGCGCCTCGGCGAAACCCACGATCGCCGCCACATTTTCCGTCCCCGCCCTCATCCGGAACTCCTGACCTCCACCAAAAAGCAGGGGCGTGATGCGGGTTTTACCCCTTACATAGAGCGCCCCTGCCCCTTTAGGCCCGTATATCTTCCCACTATTCAGCGTGAGAGCATCCACTCCAAGCTTCTGTACGTCCATCGGCAGATACCCGGTTGCCTGACAGGCGTCAGTATGAAAAAGAATGTTTTTTTTCTTCAGCACCCGGCTGAGAGCGCAAATATCCTGAACGACACCTATTTCATTATTGGCGTACATCAGTGAAGCAAAAACTGTCTTCGGGGTCACCGCTTTCCCGACCCCGGCGGGATCTATAACGCCCCGCGAATCGACCGGAACAGAACGAACCTTAAACCCTCTGCGCTCGAGCTGTTTGCAGGGCTCAAGAATAGATTCATGCTCGATGACGCTCGTTATTACATGATTCCCTCGCTCCTTATTGCCCTCAGCAAGCCCAAAAATAGCCCAGTTGTTCGCTTCGGTCCCGCCGGAAGTGAAGATGATCTCCCCCGGGTTTGCCCCCAGGTGTTCCGCGACTACGGCGCGGGCTTCCTCAATGGCGGCCCTCGCGGCCCGCCCCTGACTATGAATGCTGGAGGCGTTTCCGTACGACTCATTCAAGAACGGCTCCATTTTTTTGAAAACCACGGGGTCCAGTGGTGTTGCCGCAGCGTGATCGAGATAGATCATTCCTTATGAGTTCGCTTCGGTCAGAATTATGCCTTCCGGAACCTCAAAAACACTGTCCGGTATTGTTCCGTTCAGTTCGATGCTTGTTGCCTCCGTTGAGTTTTCCAGGCTGACCTCCGGAATTGATACGTTCGACGCCAAAGGAATTCCATTCCACAGACAGACCTCGCCGAACACCTCTATCGTGTAAACTTCGCACACCTGCCCGGCTACCGTTTTTGTTGATACGGGCACAAGTTCGGATGTCCCGGCCCCGTTCATTCCCGTTGCTATTCTGGTCAAAAATTTAAGACGTTCCTCTTTGGGTATTTCCCGAAGCTGTCGCGTAAGCGTATTAGGAGCTTTTGACCCCTCCTTTGTGTTGAGGTTGATTGTGTAAATAAAATCACCAGCGTCAATAATGAGCGTATCTATTTTTTCCTCTGTCCCGGCAATAGTGGAAACACCATGGGTTTCATGCACAGATTTGTCTCCCTTTATTGAGACCGACGTAGAGCCCTGCATGTTGCCGTTCAGCGCAAATTCGATCTTTGCCGTTTCAAACGGATACGGGTAAATTTTTTCCGCCAGCTGACACGCACTCATAAGTGCGGCGAGTGACAGCGCAATCGCTGAACCGGTAATATAACGTCTCATCCCTGATGGATAATTTTCTCCTCCAAGAGTAACACTGTTGCTCCTTCTATTCAATTCTTTCTCTTTATTGTCCGGACTCAATCACCGGCATTAACTCCTGCGGCTTCAGGTTGACGAGATCTTTTACCACCCGGTTATCCTTCATGACCACAATATCCCACACTTCACCCTCCGTCGTTGAAATGTGTATCTGTCTCTTTTCACCCGGGAACGACGCTATCACGGAAAAAAGGTGGTCCCCGTGAACTCTTGTAATTTCCGCGCCCTTATTTTGCAGTGCCCCTTCCACCTCTTCCAGCGCCTCTTCATCAGGTTCAATTTTTTCGTCCGGCTTTTGCCGCGCCTTCTCTTCCAGCCGCCTGTAGTGCTCCGTTGTCCCGGCGAACTGTTCCGTTAAAAGATCTTTTAACCTCTGTTCAATTTCTCCACCACCCCTCAGGAGTGTTTTTACAGGAGTTTTGAAATCCAAAATAAGCGTATCTTTTCTGCCATATGTCCATTCCAACTTGAACCCCGCGGTTATTTCATCCAGGTCACTTTTCCCCTCTTTCACTTTCCCCACAACATCACTTACACCTCGCTCACTCCCTTTTTCAAAGAGTTTATTAAATGCTATGGCGTGCTTTTCCCCCGACACATCCACTTCAGCCCTTACCATTCCTTTCTGCATTTTCTCCGCGATCTTAAAAAAGCGCTGTTTCAGGGCTTCATTTTCAAGCTGCCTTTCCAGCTCTATCTGGACATCCTGCTCCTTTTTACGTTCTTCACTTTTTCTCTCCTCCAGGTTCTTTCTTTTTGCTTCATACTCCTCCTTATTGAACGCGCGATAAAAGAGGGTTGTTTTTTCCTTTTTATCCCCCTGTTCCTCCCGGCCTTGTTTTTCTATATTCCCCTCCATAAACAGGATTTCAACATATCATCGTCTTATTTTAACATTTTTTACACACCTTTTATACCTCTTTATTTTCTTAAAAACCGGTTACAGCTCGTGAAAACAGTAAAAGTTTTAAACTATTTTTACCATAAAACCATCTTTTTAACAACCCCCTTCTACTTCAATAAACATATATATATTTCTTTTCTTTTATAGTTGGATAATTGAAAGATGGAAGGAAAATAAAAGGCATTGCCAGGTTATAAATCTCTACTATAATGGGGGCACATTAAGGTTCTTTTCGATTCTTTCTATGAAACTTGTTTGCACACAAGCTGATTTAGAGCGGGCTCTTACTATCGTAAGTAAAGCCATAACACCAAACACAACCCTTCCGGTTCTTAATAATATTTTATTGAAGGCGGAAGATAAAAAGCTGCATTTCTCAGCCACGAACCTTGAGGTTGCGATTCAATATTTTATCCCAGCTGACGTTAAAAGCGAGGGGTCTATAACAATCCCGGCAAAACTTATCAGTTCGTATATTTCCCTGTTGAAAGATGAAAAAATTGAAATATCGCTTGTGGACGGCGATACAGTTCTGTTTTCATCTCCCTCCTCCCAGACAAAAATGAAGGGGATTAATGCCCATGAGTTTCCCGTTATACCGCGCGTTGAGAAGGAGAACTCATTAAAAGTTCCAACAAAGCTATTAGAAGAGGCGATTACACAAACAGTGTTTGCGGCCTCAACCAACACGTCCAGGCCCGTTCTTTCGGGAGTGCTTTTTGATGCAAAGAAGGATGTTCTCAAGGTTGTCGCTACCGACAGTTATCGTCTTGCTGAGAAAACCATTCAACTGAAAGAGAAGATTGCCCACGATGTGGAGTGTATTGTTCCGGCGAGGACGGTTATGGAGCTTGGGAAGATCCTTTCCCGCGCAGAAGGGGAAGAGGTTGAACTGAATATTTCCAAAAATCAGATTTTGTTTATTGCCGGAGACGTCAGGCTTATGTCCCGTCTCATTGAGGGTAAATTTCCTCCGTATGAGAAGATTGTCCCCAAAGAGACCAAAACGAAACTTCAGGTTCTGGATGAATCCCTTGCCAACGTGGTGCGCCGCGTAAGCCTTTTTGCCCGCGAGAACAATAACAGCATTAAACTTTCCGCCACAAATGACGGCAAATTGACCGTGTCGACCGATGAGACCAGGGTTGGTGAAGAGAAAGCTGAACTGGATGTGAAGATCGAGGGTGAAAACAATAAGATCGCCCTCAATGCGCAGTATCTCCTGGATGTGTTGAATTTTATCCAGAGCGAGAACGTTATACTCGAAATAGACGACAAGCTCTCACCCGCCGTTATACGGCCGGTGAAAGAAAAGGACTACGTCTATATTATTATGCCGCTCAAGATCTAGTTTTGCGTGAACAGCATTAGTAACCTCATAGGGCATTTTCCGGTTGTCCAGAATGGACGTGTTTTGGACATACTTTCGAGAAAGAGAAATATTACTCTTTCCGGGAGCGGAAACTATACCGCAAAAGTTTTCACCTTTGCGGATGTTATTCGCAAAGAACGCGACATAAAAACCGTTTTGTGGGTTGTGAATGACCAGATAGAGCAGGACCACATCATGCGGTCTCTTAAACTCTGGACAGACATGGAGGTCTACGATTTTAACATTGTTCCAACGGATGCCGGCCACGTGCGCCAGACCGAGCTTTTTAATCGCATGAACACATTGGAGTTTGCCTGCCGGCTATCGGATCACACCAGGAAAATCATCGTGGCCCCTTATACGGTTTTGATGGGCAAGTTCCCCGATGCGCGTGAAATTCAGGAACGGACGCTTGTTTTAAAAAAGGCGGAAAAGATAGATGTGACGGAGCTTTTCGAAAAACTTATCGATAGAGGATATCAGGTTTCCGACGACGCTTCCCTCGTGAAGGGCACGTACTATAAAAGCGGAGAGATGCTCACGATTTTTCCTCTCACTTTTGACTACCCGATACGCATCGACGTCGGTTTTGACGAGATTGGGACCATCGCCTATTTCGATCCCGAGACGAAACAGGTTTTTGACGATCTCGGGAGCGTGGCCATTGTTCCGGCCCAGTTCAGCACATCGGAGAGAACCATCTCTGATTTTTTCAGGCATGACATGATGGTGGTGGAAGACGAGCTGGATGTGATAGACGACTATTATGAAGCCTGGAATACGATGTTTGATGAGTCGTACGGGAAGATGTACTCCATGGCATTCGTTTCTTTTAACGAAGATGACGAGAATCATCAGCACCTTCACTATATTTCCGTGATGAAATATCGCGGGGCGTACGACCTGGTGAACGATTTTAAAGAGAAGCAGAGGGATAAATGGCAGACCGTTGTTTTTTCAAAGGATGCGAGCGAACTGAAGGGGATTCTGGGCGAAAATAATTTTAAGTACAGTACGGACCTGAAAGCCATAGCAAATGCCGAGGGGATTGTTGTTCTGGAGGTTGATAAGGAAGACATACTTCCTCACGCCTTCCAGAATCCTGAATTGAAACTCATGCTCGTTACGGATAAGGAGGTTTCTTCCCTTCGCGAAGAAAAAAAGCGGCACTTCAGTGAAAAGGTGTACCTGGATTTTTTAACGAGCCTTAAAATCAACGATTATGTCGTTCACGCCAACCACGGGATCGGTCGATTTCTGGGCTTGGAGCGACGAACGGTTGATGAGGTTACCCGTGAATACCTGAAGATCGGTTATGCCGAAAACGATAAGCTTTTTGTGCCGATTGACCAGGCCGATAAAGTGAATAAATATATCGGAGCGGATGAGCAACCTCCAAAACTTACGCGGCTCGGCTCGGCTGAATGGAACACCATTACCAGGAAGGTACAGAAGGAAACGGAGGCGATCGCCAAAGAGTTGCTGGCCCTTTACGCCGAGCGGAAGAGCGCCCGCGGGTTTGCCTGCAAACCGGATGGCGAGATTGGGCGTCAGTTTGACGAAGCTTTTCCCTATGAGGAGACTCCGGGACAGATGAAAGCCATTGTTGATGTGAAAAAAGATATGGAAAGACCTGTTCCCATGGACCGGCTGGTGTGCGGAGATGTTGGTTTCGGCAAAACGGAGGTCGCGATGCGGGCTGCGTTCAAGATGGTACAGAGCCGGCGGCAGGTTGCCCTTATTTCTCCCATTACGATTCTTGCCGATCAGCATTTTCGTTCCTTCAAAAAACGCATGGAAGGGTTTGACGTGCGCATTGAACTCCTCAGCCGTTTCCGGACACCAGCAGAGCAGAAAGAGGTTCTTAAAAAATTGGCGCACGGGGAGGTGGATATCGTTATCGGCACGCATCGCCTGATTCAGTCTGACGTTCAGTTCAAGGACCTGGGGCTGGTTGTCGTGGATGAGGAGCAACGTTTTGGAGTGAAGCAGAAGGAGCAGCTGAAACAGCTTAAAACGGAGGTTCACGTCCTGACGCTCACGGCCACGCCTATCCCAAGAACTCTCAATATTTCTCTCAATAAACTCCGGGATATTTCCACCATCACGACGCCTCCGCCCGGAAGGCTTCCAATCATCACGGAGGTGCGCCGTTATTCCCAGGGGCTTATACGCGAAGCCATTCTGCGCGAAGTTAACAGGGGAGGGCAGATCTATTTTTTACATAACCGGGTACAGACGATCGACGGGGTGGCTGAAAAATTACGGACGCTCGTGCCGGAGGCGCGCTTTGGCGTCGCCCATGGCAAGCTGGGGAGCGGCGATCTGGAAGAGCGCGTTCTGGCCTTTAAGGACCACAAATTTGACGTTCTGGTCAGCTCCACCATCATTGAAAACGGAATTGATCTTGCCAATGCCAATACGCTTATCGTGAACAATGCCGAAAGGCTGGGCCTCGCACAGTTATATCAGTTGCGCGGGCGTGTGGGGCGCGGAAGGACCCAGGCCTACGCTTTCTTTCTCTATCACGGACAGCGACTCAAACTGGATGCAAAGAAGCGCCTGAGGGCCATTGTGGAGGCAACGGAGCTGGGGAGCGGTTTTCAGATCGCCATGAAAGATCTGGAGATACGCGGAGCGGGTGATATTCTGGGCGCCAAGCAGCACGGCGCAATCAATGTTGTCGGCGTGAGCCATTTTATCAGGATGCTCAACAAGGCTGTTGATGATCTGAAGGCCGGAAAAGTCATTCGCGAAGACGAGCCGGAAGATGTTTCCATCGAGCTTCCCCTTACCGCGTACATTCCGGACAGTTACATCGTGAGTCCGAAGGAAAAGATTAACGCGTACCAGAAGATGTCCGCGGCGGATACCATGGAGTATCTTACCGAAATTCGCGAGGAGATCCTGGAGGATTACGGCAAGATGCCGAAGGAGGTTTTGAATCTTTTCCGCATGCTGGAGTTAAAGATTCTGGCCAGAAAAGCGAAACTGGTAAGCGTGAAAGCGGAAGGCGCGAGTTACGGTAAGGGGAAGGAGATTGTGCTGCATATGTCGGGGCTGGTGAAGCCGGAAAATATCATGAATCTGCTGGAGTATAACCAGAAATGGTATATCAGCGGCACCCGTTTACGCGCGAAGACCGAGGATCTTGGCATGCACTGGTTTGATGAGTTGCGCGAGTCCGTAAAACGGTTGACCGAGAGTATAAAAGTTGATGACAAGTCGTCGAAAACCGTGAAATAGTGTTCAGAAAGTGTTGATAAATTTATGGCTGAATACGCAAAAAAAAGCAGGCGTTCCGTAACATCGCAGAGCCTCAGGCTTTTTTTTGAACATGATAAAAAAAATGAGCCGCGTGAAGGCTGGATTGCAGGAAGAATTATCGGAATTCTGGAGGACGGGTTTGTTCTTCAGGAGGGGGACGAGAGGATTGATCTTGTGTATGGCGGGCGCGTGAATCCGGGGGATATAGTAGAAGCTTTTGTGACGGGCGGGAAAGAAGTTCTTCCTGACGGCAAAGAGGTTGCGCTCTATACAGTCCGTGAATTTGCCGTTCTGACTCCATGCAGGGATGAATTTTTTATCCGTAAGGAGGA
>DATDOI010000137.1:0-8489 GCA_035293325.1 Candidatus Altimarinota bacterium | reverse complement strand
GTTGCGGAGTCTATTGAAATCTCTTTCCCCATGTTCCAGGAAGGATGATTCAACGCTTCCTCTGCGGTAACATGTTCGAGCTCCGCTCTGGTTTTTCCCCGGAACGGCCCGCCCGAGCATGTGAGCGTTACCTTTTCCACGTCCTCCATTTTTTCTCCCTGCAGACACTGAAAAATGCCGGAGTGCTCGGAATCCACCGGAATGATCTGCACTCCATTTCCCCGGGCCCGTGTCATGATCTCTTCCCCTGCAACAACGAGCAGCTCCTTATTTGCGAGAGCAATATTTTTTTTAAGAGCGATCGCTTTAAAAAGCGCGGGGAGCGCGGTGACTCCCGAACTGGCAAAAAAGATCCTGTCCGCGCCGCACTCTTCCACAAATTTTTCCCACGAGTCGCCCTGATGGAGTGCCGTCAAAAAGGGGACGTGTGTGTGTTCGCCAAGGGCACTTTCAGCCTGTTCCGCCAAAAGTTCAGCGTTCTGAAAAGTCGCCAATCCAACGATTTTAAACCTTCCCGGATTTTTTTCGATCACATCCAGGGCGAGCCGCCCCAGCGTCCCGGTCGAACCGATGATCGCTATTTTCTGAACCATTCGAGCAAAGAAAATGTAAAGTTTTCTCCTCTGTTAAAAGCCAGATTATCCTCTGCTTTTTAAGAGATGATGTCAATGAGCGCCCCCCTCACGGCTGAAAAGATCCACCCTTAAAATCCTGATATTTTGAGTAGTCGACGGACCAGAAATCTCCCTCCGGCACCGGAATTTTTCCGAAACCCCCTTCAGATTCGACGGTAAACTTTGCCGTTGCGGCAAGCCCCGAGAGACGCGGCCTTAGCTGAGTCCAGATCGCGCGCGCGCGCTGGAAGGGCACCGTGTGATGGCGCGCCCACGGCACCGGATCGTTCTGGAAAAGGTAGTAGGGTCTGACACCTTCCCGGGCAAGTTTTTCAAAAAGCGCCTGCAGAGTTTCAACACTGTCGTTCACGCCCTTTAAAAGCACCGTCTGACTCATCACCACAGCGAGACATTCCCGGCGAAACCTCTCCAGAACCGCAAGCGTCTGCTCCGTCAGTTCTGCGGGGTGGTTCACGTGCAGCATGAGATAAGGATTTTTGATTTTTTTTATGGCATCAAAATGGTGGTTTGAAATTGCGCCGGGATCATGGATGGGCAGGCGTGTTGCTATGCGGACGATATCCAGTTTTCCTCTCTTTTGCAGCGCCGCGAGGCCACTCAAAATTTCAGAAAAATATGGGTGTGGCGTAACCAGGGGATCTCCTCCGGAAAGAATGATTTCATTCAGGTCCGGGTGAGCTTCAATATATGAAAAAACCTGCCCGATCTCCTCCGAAGACAAAAAACCTTTCTCTCCGAGCGCAGTGCCGTCTCCCGTTTTTTTGTTCGCCGGAAGACCCACAATCCGACCGCGGAAACAGAAACGGCAGTAACTTGCGCAGTACCGGGAAATCGTCCACAGAGCTCTTCCCGCATACTCAACCACTCCGGAAGAATCCATCTCTCCTTTGTATTTATAGACGAGCCCCGGCGCAACTTCGTTCAGATTTTCATCGAAAGGATCGGAACTTCCTTCCTCAAAATTTTCATCTTCCATACGGGCAATGAACTGCCTCCCCAAAGGACCGTCCGGGCCTCCGGTTTCATCGATCAGCCTCTGGAGATGTGGCGTCACCACCTCCGGCAACCCGCCTTTTTTTAGAGCCGCTTTGGCCCCCCGCAACTCCATAAAGAGAAGTTACCTTATACTGAAGCCGAAAACTTGACTCGGCCATACTCATCCCTTATCATTTGTCCGCTATTTTTTATTAATCTCAAATTAGTAAGCATCTCCGCATTAATCAACAGATTCGCGTGCCGTCCGTCCGTCTCATTGACGAAAATGACGGCCAGCTTGGTCTCAAAACCCTCGAAGAAGCTCTAAAACTTGCGCAGGAAGCCGAACTGGATCTGGTTGAGGTTGCTCCGAAAGCCAACCCTCCGGTTTGCAAAATTCTGGATTACGGCAAATATCTGTATCGCCAGAACAAAATCGAACAGAAGCATAAAAAGATGCAGAAACAGGCTGAAATGAAGGGAATCCGCCTGAGCCTTCGTATTGACCAGCATGATCTGGAAACGAAGGTCAACCAGGCCCGGAACTTCCTGGTGAACCATAACAGCGTGAAGGTAGCGATGGTTTTCAGAGGCCGTGAAGCGGCTCATGCCGACCTTGCAAAAACAAAGCTTGATTTTTTTGTCGATTCGTTGAAAGATATAGCGCGCGTCGAACAGATGCCTAAGAGACAGGGCAATGCCATGTTCATGATTTTGGTTCCCAATAAATAATTATTAGAAGGTCCCATGAAACTCCGATCACGCAGCTCCGCCAAGAAGAGAATTAAGATCACCGGAACCGGGAAAATCCGCTTCCAGAAGTCTGCGAAACAGCACCTGCTGATCAACAAAAGCAAGCGCCAGAAAAACGTACATAAGTATGGAAAAGCTACGACGCCCGGGAACGAGGCCAACATGCGAAAGGTGTTACCGTACAGCAGTAAATAATTTTTGAAACATGACACGCGTAAAACGAGGCGTTGCCTCCCACAAACGACATAAGAAACTCTACAAAGCCACCAAGGGGATGAAAGGCCTGCGCCGTAATACGGTAAAATGGGCCAAGAATGCGCTGGCGAAGCAGGGGACGAACAGCTACGTCGGCCGGAAATTGCGCAAGCGCGATATGCGCTCATTGTGGATTACCCGCATCAATGCCGCCTGCCGCCCAGAGGGTGTCAGCTACAGCCGCCTTACTCACGGCCTTTTGAAGGCAAAAGTGGTCGTTGATCGAAAAATTCTCGCTGATCTCGCGGTAAGAAACCCCGAGATTTTCAAACAGGTTGTCGAGGTTGCCAAGGCCGAGCTGAAATAGTCTCCTCATCAGGAAACTCGTGTAACTCAATCGCTTAGCGTCTGAGTTTTTTTACGTCGAGCTCCATCGGTTGCCAATCGAAATACACATATTCAATATTGCCCTCTTCATCCCTTCGTTCAAGCCTCGCGGCATTATGGCGGATTTGCTTCTTACGAAATCCAAGGGCTTCGTTGGCTTTGATCACGTTCTGGTTCGTTGCCGTTATGATTCCTTCGACAATTTCGATCCCCTGACCCATGACATATTCTAATCTGTGCCTGTTCAGGCTTCGCGCGATTCCTCTTCCTCTGTGCGCGGGATCCACGATAAGTGTTCGAAAGGTTGCAATGTGAGATCGCAGCCCTTCTTCACTCACAACGCTGGCTGTTCCGACCAGCCTTTTTTTGATTTTACCGTCAGCCTGCTGGTACTTGAAACTTACGCCGAGGACGTATCGCTCCTCCATTAATTTTCGGAATGCCTGAGTTGACCGGTTTCTTTCATCTTTGTAGGTGCTTCCAAATTTTTCCGGTTCCTTCTGCAATCCCAGAAGATAGAGCGCTTTGAAAGACTTGGCGTCTTCCGGAAAAAGACGTTCCACTTTCCCATTCACGTCGACGACTCTGACTAATTCCCCTTCCTGTCCATAAACCCCCCAGACAATGCCGTTTCGGACATGCCGGCAAATACCATCGATTTCGGACCGGTACGGTTCCATCAGCCCTTCCATGTCTATCGGATCAAAAGGATCTATTCCACTTTTTTCCTCTGCGATCCTTTGGTAATAGCTTCGAACGTCCTCCTCTTTCGCGACCCTTCTCACCCATGGAACTTCATTCTGGCTCGCCACACCTTCGAGAGACACGTCGGGTTTCGGTGTGTTTTGTCCTTCGGACATAAAGGGGTCTTTCAAAGACTAAAGGAGATGTATAATCGCCTTTTTGAGTCGTTTTGTCAAGTTACCCCACTGAAAAACTGCTGAATTTCTTATCCGGATAGGTTTTCCATTCGACATCCACCTTTTCTACGGTCGCACCGGAAGGGCCAATTTTGCATATATCTATAAAGCTTTCGAGTGTATCCCTGTCACCCTGCGCGCAGGCCTTCACCGTTCCGTCATCTTCATTTTTCACCCAGCCGGTGATTCGCAATTTTTGCGCCTGTTCTTTGACGAAAGAACGGAAAAATACTCCCTGCACGCTCCCGTGAATGACAATTTTCGCCTCAACCATGAGCCTTTATGAAGAGTATGGCATCACCGTTACGCTCTTCATGAGAATATCTTTGAGCGGACGATCCGTGGCCGGATCCGTTTCAACGGCCGCGATTTTATCAACGACATCCATGCCTTCGTACACCTGGCCGAAAACTGTGTAACCTCCGTTCAGAGAAGGTGTGCCGTTTTTGTTCGTGACAATATAAAACTGACTTCCGTTCGTGTCGGGCTGGGGTTTGCGAGCCATGCCGACCGACCCATAGAGATGTTTCAGGCCTTCATTGATCTCATTCGGGATCGTGGTCCCGACGCCTTTATAGCTGTATCCGCCCGTGCCGTCTTTTTCACTGAAATCGCCTGTCTGGATTACAAAATCTTCTCCCCTGCCATCTTTGGCGACGCGGTGGAAAGGGACGCTCTTGTATTTCCCGGCTTTCGCAAGTTCCTGAAAATTTTTCGCGCTCTCGGGTGTCTGCTCAGGGAAAAGCTTAATTTTTATCGTTCCCATATCCGTTTCGATAACGGCAATCGTATCGCCCGCTACAGGAGGCGCGAGCTGGAGACTCTTTTCTTCCGTTTTCATGGAGGTCGGGGTGTTAGAGGTAGTGGCTGAGGTGTTGCTCTTGAGCTTCGAGGCGGTCTCTGTCGGGGCCGCGCAACCGGCTATGACTGTTGCCGCGATGGTCGCGAGAATGATGGCGTAATGTGGTGTTTTGCTTTTCATAGTGCTATAAGATTAACGTTAAAGGGGTTGCCATTTCCAGTACATTTTGGTATTTTTCTGCCTCTCTTTCAAGCTCTTATGCGTGAGTTCGTAAAAAAATGCGTGCTTGCCATTCTGACGGCCCTGGCGCGGCTTCGCCTGAAACGGTTGCGCCTCTATATTGTGGGGGTAACGGGCTCTATCGGCAAGACGAGTACCAAGGAGGCTCTTTATACGGCTCTCAGCAGCCGCTACCGGGTTTACCGGAGCGACAAAAGTTTTAATACCGAGTTTGGTTTGCCGCTTGCCATTCTGGAGCAACCTTCCGGATACTCTTCCCCCCCCGGCTGGATAAAAGTGCTTTTTGGAAGCTTGTGGAGCGCGTTCTTCGGCGGACGCCACATGCAGATGCTGGTGCTCGAAATGGGTGTGGACAAGCCGGGAGATATGTCTGCCCTGCTCAAAATCGTGCATCCGCAACTGGGTGTTTTTACGAATGTAAAACCTGTCCATCTGGCGGAAGGACAGTTCAAGGATCTGGACGATATTTTTCTGGAAAAAAGAAAACTTATAGACGCGCTTCCGGAAAAAGGAACGGCCATTCTGAATGCCGATGATCCCTATGTGGCAGGGCTGCGGAACGATGTGAAATGTAAAAAAATTCTCTACGGGTTTTCGGAAATCGCGGATGTACGGGTCTTCAACATAAAGCACTCTTTTGAGGGGCTGGAATTTTCCGTCACGTATAAAGGGCAGGTTGTGACTTCAACATTTTCCGTACTCGGGTCTTTTCAGGTGTATGTCCTGTTGCCCGCCATTGCCGCTTCACTGGCGCAGGGGTTTACACTGGAAGAGGCTGTTGCAGCTTTACGTGACTACAAACTTCCTCCGGGACGCATGAATCCGATTCCGGGAATAAAGGAGACTCTGATCATTGATAGTTCTTACAATGCTTCTCCTGAAGCCGTAAAAGAGGCATTGGATGTTTTAACGGAAAGCCCGGGACGCAAGATGGCGGTGCTGGGAAGCATGAATGAGCTGGGAGAGATGAGCGAAAGGAAGCATCGCGAAGTGGGGAGGTATGCCTCCGCCCGGGCGGATGTATTACTTACGGTCGGTGAAACGGCACGCTGGATTCATGAAGAAGCCCGGCTGACCGGTTTTCCTGCCGATATGCTTGCCCATTTTGACGATGCGGAAAAGGCCGCCGAGCATGCGCGAAACATACTAAAGCGCGGTGACACCATTCTGGTCAAAGGGTCCCAGAACCGCGTGCGCCTGGAAAAGTTTGTGAGGAAACTGATGCGTGAACCGGATCGCGCGGAGGAACTGCTGGCGCGTCAGGGGACGGAGTGGAAAAAAATCCAGTAACCGGACATTTGCATGTCGCTCACGTATAACTGGAATATTGACGGACACGAGGGGGTTTTAAAACTCCTGGAGTCCGACCTTGCGGAAAAAAATCTTGCCCATGCATACCTTTTCAGCGGGCCGAAGGGTGTCGGCAAATTCACGGCGGCAAAAATCATGGCGCACATTTTGCAGTGCGAGAACGAATATTGCCATACGTGTGCCGTCTGCAATGAGATCGAGAAGGGGTACCACTCTGACACGATTGAGTTTCGTGATGAGGGTGAATCGATAAAGATTGAACAGATACGGGGGGTCCTGGAAAAGCTTCACATGAGCAAACATGCTCCCTATAAAATTCTTCTGGTGCAGGATATCGAACGAATGACGGGGGAGTCGGCCAATGCACTCCTGAAGACCCTTGAAGATCCGCCCGACAATGTGATTTTTCTGCTCACCACCAGCAGCGTGAAAGAGGTTCTGCCTACCATTCTTTCCCGCGTGCGGCTGTTAAAATTCCGGCGCGTTGCCGATGCGGATATAGCCGCCCTGATACGAAAACATTATCCCCATGCGGACCAGCTTACTATCGAAACGGTGTGCGCTTTTTCGCTCGGGCGCGCGGGTCGGGCGCTGTCTTTCATGCAGGATGATGATCTGTACCGGTCGTACCGTAAAATTTTCGATGACATCGAATTTTTTCTTCAGAAGCCCGACCGCGCGCAGCAGTTTACCTATATCGGCGAACTTGTCGCTCTTCAAAAAGAGCGTGACGATGAGACCATTATTCAGGATTTTCTGGAGGTTTTTCTGGTGGTCCTGCGGAAACAGCTGCTGATGAAAGCGAACGGCAACCGTGCTATAGTTTCGCAGGAAAAAATCCTTGAGGCCATTTCGCGCGCGCAGCAGTCGCGCGAACTTCTCAAGCGCAACGTGAACGCGCGACTCCTTCTGGAAAATATGCTCCTGCCTCTCACAACCAAAAACTCATGAAACTTTTTGTTGTCCTCGCCGGCGCAGCAATCCTTGGCTTCATTTTTTTGAGACGCTATCTGGAGGTTGAAAAGGGAATACACCTGAGTTCTCTGGTTATGCGCCCCCGGAATTTTTTTCATCATCGCCCGGAGATTCAGGCTCACGAGGTTACGGTTGAAGAGATGATTCCTTCAGCGGACACCGTGGATTCAAAAAAAATCGCAAAGGCCGACAGTTTCGTAAAAAAATCCGATATTTACCTTGGGCGCGGCGATGCCGCGCAGGCGGAAAAATTGCTCATCCAGGCCCTTTCGTACGATCCCAGTTCCGTTGAAGCATACCGCCGACTTGCCCTTCTGTACCTCCACCAGGGGCTCTTCGGGAAAGCCGAGAGCATGTACCGCAAACTGGTCGTCACGATCACTGATGAACCGACGTTTCTCAGCAATCTCGCCATGGCGCTCTTCAGCCAGGAAAAGTTCGAGGAGGCAAAAAAATACTATAAGCGTTCCATTGAACTGGATGCTGATCGCGCCGGAAGATTTTTCAGTCTCGCTCAGGTCTTGCACCAGCTCAATGAAGTTACAGAGGCGCTGGAGAACTTCAAGCGCGCCATTCAGATGGAGCCCGATAATCTCGACTACCTTGTGACGCTCGCCCGTTTTTATATTGACCGCGAGATGTATCCGGACGCGAAAGAGCTCCTCGGCGAAATACTCCTGGCCTTTCCGGATAACGAAGACGCGCTGGAGATGATGAAGAAAATTTCCTAGAAGCCTCTTTCTAGAAGTTTTGCGGTACCCCGTCCGCCGGTTTTTGCGCGATCGGCTTTGGCGGTTCAGGCGCCGGTATCGGCCTATACTGACTCCAGATCTCTTCGGTTGTCTCTACTCCGTCCTTTATAAGAATGCGGTTCCAACGCCAGGTAAGACCGCCGCCGTACGGGCCGTCCAGTTTGGCGATTCTTCCGTCGCTTGTTCCGTAAATCTTGAAATACGCTTCAGCTCCTTCGTCGTATGCCTGCACCAGCAGATAGTTGCCCGTATCGTTCAAAAATTTAAGATCAGTAACTCCCGGATAAATCGTCGCATCGAGTCCGTGTCCCATGGACTGCCCGTAGTAGGAGACTTTCCATGAATGGGGTTTTCGCTCCGTAATGGGAAGCCCCGCCTGCAGGAGGGCGCGATACATTGTCGTGGATACCTGACATATGCCACCGCCCAGCTCATATTCCGCCTTATCTTTTTTGATGACTTTTTCCATTTTGAAACCGCTCCCGGCCTCAACCGGGCCAAGAACGTCATTGAACGAAAACTCTGCATCCGGAGCTATCAGGGC
>DATDOI010000136.1:0-6527 GCA_035293325.1 Candidatus Altimarinota bacterium | reverse complement strand
CCGGACACTCCGGACACTCTTCGCCAGCCGCAGGACGAGAGCCTTCAGGACCGCGATGCGTTCCTTCCGGTCCGTGATGTGGTTCCCCGCCTTGCTCTCGTACTCGTAGATGAGACGCGTCGCCGCGAAGATGCGGAGATGCGTGTCTTCCACGTCGGTGGACGTCCACTCCAGCTCGTCCGTGATGGCCCAGTATTGGACCTTCCGGTTGTGAGCCCGAGCCTTGCCCCGCACGGTCTCACGCGCCTCGAGGATCCGGTCTTCCGGAAAACCCGTCTCGCGTGCAGCGATGATTTCGCTGGCCGTGATCTGTGCTGCGGCTCCGTTCAATCGACCTTTCGTCATCTCGTTGTTCTCCTGGTTCGATGTAAACTTCTGCTTCGCCTGAAAAGAAAGAAAGTTATGTGAGCGTTATACCACGCCCCGTACCACGGGCACGTCATCAAGACGTACCTGCAGTATCAGGCATGGTTCTAACGTACAAATTGTTAAAGGGCAGACACAAAATCGACCTCACTGATGAGAAAGGTCTGAAAATCAATCGGGGACGATTATATCAGCGCGCTCAATTCTGTCAAGTGTCAAGCCGCGTACTTTTTCGTTCCCCGGAAACCTGCCATTTCATGCCTGGCATACTTCTGGCCCAAAAGAGCCGGTGGAAAAAGTTACCGGTCGAGTAGTTTTCGTACATGGAGTTTTTTACCGCTTCATGGACAATGTTCTCTCCATCGAGCCCCTTCGCCGGATGCTCCAGGTCGTAGCTTAGCTCCGTAAATCGGCTCTTGGTTTGTCGCATGGGCAGGGTGATATTTTCATGACAATAGCGATAATCTATATTTAATAAATCCATTTCCCGCAAGTCCATTTCGTTTTGGCGATCATACATTTTCGATTTATTGTTGCAAAAAAATTAAAAAATGGGCCTCTTGCGCACGCATAAGAGTTTCGATACTTTGTTTTTCGAATTGATAATGGCACACTATGGTGGGGAGTGAGAATTTGACGCTTATGAACATACTGCTTGTTGAAGACGAGGAAAAAATCGCCGCTTTTATCAAGCAGATTCTTGAAGGAGAAAACTTTCACGTCACCGTCTGTGAATCCGTGGAAGATGTTCTGGAGAAAGGACACGAAGATCAACATGACCTTGTGATTCTGGATCTGATGTTCGGCGGGAAACCGGGCGAATACCTTCTTCAGCAGATGCGAAAAGCGCGTTCCAATATTCCGGTGCTCGTTTTGAGCGCACTCGGACAGATCAGCAAAAAAATCGAAATGCTGAATCTCGGCGCGGACGATTATCTCACAAAGCCGTTTGACGCACAGGAACTCATTGCCAGAATTAACGCTCTGTACCGACGTTATCTTGAATCCGAGCCGGCCGATCAGAAAAAATACGGGGATCTTATTTTCGCCCGGAAGCAGAACAAAATTATGCGCGGGAAAAAGGAGGAGTTCCTCACCAAAAAGGAGGGTGACGTTCTGGATATGCTCATTCAGCACCGGGGCCATGCGGTGCGCACCGAAGACATCCTTCTGAAGGTCTGGCAGGCCAAGCGCGGATACCACTCGAACATCGTACAGGCGACCATTCGCAGACTTCGGAAAAAAATAGATTCGGGATTCACTCACAAACTGATCCGTAATATTCACGGGATCGGTTATATGATCGTTCTGCCGGCCAAAAAAGCTGAGCAGGTTGAATAATTTCGCCGTAAAATTTTAAATGGAACGACATTTGTACAATGTCGCCATGTAATTTCATACTTTTTTCACGTTTGCGCCGTTATTTTCGCAGATAATGATTTTTGACGTATTTGCGTCGGCTAAGAATTTTTTCGGATGAGAAATAAGGAGGTGCAATTATCATTCACTGGTACGTCAGATGAGTCTGGAGGGTTTCTTGTTAAAGACAACCCTGAATCAATTTTTGTGCTTCCTCCCACCCAGGAGAAATATATTAAGGGAATCCGCATTCTCATTCTGCCGGACGGCAATAATCGCGCAAGCCTTGAAGGAAAAACCTATAACGACGGCGGGAAAAATGTCGTAAGAATGGCTGAAGCTCTGGCGGAGCGAGGGGATGTTTCCACAATGATTGCCTGTGTTTTATCGGCGGATAACGTGGCAAAAAGGAGTGACGCCTTTTTTGACCAGATTTACAAAGCTTTCGTTGGCCTTGGCATAGCCATTGAAAATGAAGGTGTCCTCGTTGCAAAAAAAATACGTCTTGGATACGACGGAGATCTTGCAGGAATGCGCCAAAAAAGCAGGTCCGCCGCCAAACTTGCAGATATAATTGAAACTGTTTGCGGGCAGACGGCACATATTCAGGAACCTGCAATGGACCTCATTTTGGGTGTAAACTATGATGAGTTTCTTGCCCTCAGCCATCAGGTGCATGCAATTTATCGCTCGGGCATGGAAGAAGACAAAAGCATTCGCCTGAGCGGATTGAGGGTGAACGAAAGCATGTATAACGTCGGTTCACCGACCTACTGGCCGAATGTGGAAGCACGCGAAGTCACGCAGGTCATCGATGACGTCAAGACCAGGCTGGGTGTTCTGCTGCAGGCAGGCTACAGCTCGGATTTCATACTCAACCTTATCGAACGCCAAGCCGATATCGAACCGGAAAAGGAAGTAAGCGTCACGGTTCCTTTTGATGAGACGCCGCAAAAAATAATGCAGAAAATCGATGAATTGTTTGCCCGAAAACCTGATCTCCATAGTGCTGTCCAGGTTGTCATAGTCGGCAAAAAAGGTCTCGCGATAAAGCGTTACGGCGGGGGTGACAAAAAAACAAAAAAAATCATCCTTGTTCCGTCCGGGACCTATAACGTACAGAAAAACAACGATGGTTCATACACGTCCATACTTGCGCCAGGCCAGCAAAGCGGTTTTTACCTGAAGGCTGATCCCCTGTCAGAGTACGCCACGGTTTTTTATTGCGATCCGACGCCTGAAGGCGTTGTTGAGGGCACAAGAAAAGCAGTGCGGTTTTCGCAATCTCACAGGCCCCTTAGAGGGGCTGAAAGAAATCTGGAAATTGCCCGGAGTGGTATGCCAAACGAGGTTCCCGATGAATTTAAGATCTACACCTCTCTGACTCCGTTTCTCTCCGCCGATGGAGACGACGATCTGGAAGGTCTCGCTGACGTTTTGCACGATCCATCATCCGATCGCCAACATAATCGTTACAATATGCTGGGCGATCTCCTGGCCGCGAAAATCCTCCTTTGGGTCAGAACCAAGGGAATTACATTTGACCGGCCCGTGGAATTGAGAGCGTTCATTAACTATACGCTTACCAGCTACTTTTTGACTTACTATCCCGACCACCAACGCTGGGATCAAGTATCGGAAAACTGGCAGAAAGCCGCCGAGTCCGTCTCCCGCTACATGGCGCTCGTGTACCTGATGGATGATCGCCTCTATGACGCTCCCGCCGAAGATCCAAAACAACATTACTCTTTTCTCGACTCAGTAACGAAAATATTTACGGCCTCTGTTGAAGATAAAGAAATCCCCGAAGATGAACTTCCGGAGCTTGGAGATAAAGCCAACGTTGTACTCGCTCTGGCGGATTCATTCAGATCCCTTTCACTCGATTTAAAGGCCAGCAGCAACGAAAAATGTTACTCACGGTGGAAGGCGTCGATGGCTGAACTTTTTACCTCACATCTGAAAGAGTGGGACAAACATGTTCTGTCTGTGACAGCCGTGGATTTGCTGCGGGATGATTTCGAAAAAAAAATCGCCATGTTCCGGTCAGTGCTTCTGCGTCGCTGTCATTCGGGATATGTCCGGGGAAAAATAGAGGATAATATCTTAACAATGAAGGACGGAACTGAAGATGAAAAAAAACGCGCTGCCAATTCCCTTAAATTCTACGCCTATCTGCAGGAGGCGGGTCCCAGTATCGGAGCCAAACCCGTGTATGAAACTTTGCTTGCAGTCAGCTCACCTGATCTGTCAGCGCACCCCGGAGCGGAAGCGGCGTATGAAGAGCTCTGCTACCTGAACAACATGTACTATCGACTTGCCAACGATTTTGCCGAACTTTACAGGGCGAGTGACGATAAGGAACAGAACGACGATGCAACCAAGTATCTTTACCGGACGCATCTGGATGCTTCCGGTAATTCATCCGTTGCGCTCATTAAAACTCTCAGTGAAATCCAGAGGATTCTGAAAGAGCTCTGGGGTGAAATTGTCGAAAAAAGGCAGGCCTTCTTTTCACAATATGGCAGCGACAAGCGTATCCTTCCCATTGCGGTCTCTTTCATGAGAGCAGACATAGTTCAGCTTTTTTATAAAGGAACGCACTACAGAGAGGCCAAGAGAGAGGACGTGGCGAATTTCTTCGAACAGCTTTATAATTCCGGCGATTGTTAAATAGGATGTTCTGATGAAAAGTGTAAATATCCGCACGAGATTCTCTTTTTCCGAGTGGATTGACACCCTCAATGAAATCTCCGAGGGCATTTTGATGAATGAGGATCTTGATATAACGACGGGGGCCATCATGGCCATACTCAAGGACCAGATTCATGCCGTCGCATCATGTTACCTGACGATTGATGATGAATCTCAGTGCCTTGTTTTACATTCATATACGAAAAGCAAATTCATCAATCTGCTGCCGGTTATACCGTATGACATTTATGCGATCAGATATCCGCTGAGCGACCAAAGGGTTTTCATAACTCAATGCATGCAAAAAAATCAGATCATGCAGTCTCCAAAAATGCGCGATTTTTTCTTCCCCATCGTTAAGTCCGCAAGGCTCCTGGACACTATCCAGGCCGTGATACGGGCAAAACTCTGCATCGGCATTCCGGTGTCGATTAAAGGCAAGCCGAAGGGCGTATATTTTGTCGTAACGAAAAAAACGAAGCTGACCCCGTCCGAAATAAAAATTTTACGCTTCTATGCGAATTTTTCAGCGATTGCCCTCGATAATAACGAAAAAATGAAACAGTTGCGCGAAAAGTACGAGCTTGAAAAAACAACGACCTCGATTTTAAGCCATGAACTTAAAACTCCAATCGCCATTGCCCACAACAGCTCCCAGATGCTGAAATTTGCCATCGGCAAGCGTGGCGAACACATCAGCGACACCCTTCATGACATTGAGGCCATTAATGCAGACATCGATACAAGCATTCGACGACTTAACTCTATTTGCACCTCCATTTTTGACATGATGGATACGGAAAACAAAGACCTCTCGCTCACGCAAAAACTTGACCTTGAAAGGCAGCTTGAGCAGGTTCTGCTCAATTTCAGCCGGAGGGCGAAAGAAAAAAATCTGGCGTTCAGCGCAGAATTTGACATTGAAAGTGGGACGCACTATGGCGGCGGAATTCAGCTCGAGCAGATAGCGACCATCCTTCTCGATAATGCGGTGAAATATACGCCTGATGGATCGATCAGCTTACTCGTCCGCCTGAAGAAAGGAAAAATCCGATGCGAAGTGTCTGATACGGGACCCGGCATCCCGGTAAGAAAAAGGGAGGCGGTGTTTGAGCGATTTTACCGGTATCGCTCTCTCGCGAATCGAAATCTTCACAAGATTGAAGGCCTTGGACTGGGCCTCTACGTCGCAAGGAAAATTGTTGAAAAGCTCGGCGGGAAAATCTCGATTGAAGACAATGAAAACCGAAAAGGGATCAGGTTCGTTGTCGAAATACCGGTTCAAAGGAGAATGGCTCAAAGAGCCGAATAGGTATTCCCCCGTCGCTACCCGTTTTCATGAAAAAGTCACTCATCCATCTGGCATTGAGCTTTTTTTTCATCTATTAGTTTCTTATGTCTGAAAGCGGGAAAAAAATTAATGATCCCGGGAGTGATGAAATTGTTGTTATTCCTCAGGGGAGAAAGAGTCCGGCACCAAGGGGTCCTGATTCGGGCATTTTTGCCCGGTTAGCTGCGCCCGACCAATACCTTCAGATGGTCCTTCAGGCGGTTCACAACCTGCGCGGTCCCCTTTCTTCTGTTTCGCTGAATATTGCGGCCGTCCGCGACCGCATTGACCGCGACTCTGTCGAGGCGCTTGATGATGCGCTGGAAAGCGTGCGTCGCGTTGATGCTATCATTACCCAGACGCTCACTCTCAGTATGGCTGCCTCAGGCAATGTTATTCTGGCGCCTCACGAAACCAGTGTCTCGGATCTTGTTCTTTCCATGGTGTCTACATGGCCCCGCAGTCAAATCGTCGGCATCGGAGAGGCTTTTGACCTGAACGTTGTGGCGGAAGTAGACAGCAACCATTTTCTCCAGCTTCTTGAGAATCTCATCGCCAATGCCGTCAAATACGGAAAAATCGCTCTTGTTTCCATGACAAAGAATGAACAGGATTTCAGTCTGAGCGTTCATGACAAGGGGCCGGGGGTCGGCGACAATCCCGAATCACTTTTCCAAATGTTCAAAAGAGGGGCTCAGCGTCACGGGAAAAAAGGGTTTGGTATCGGTCTCGCATACTGCAAAACCATTGCCGAGGCCCACGGAGGAACGATCGCCGT
>DATDOI010000135.1:0-2884 GCA_035293325.1 Candidatus Altimarinota bacterium | reverse complement strand
ACCAAGCCCACGGGCACCAAGTTCGATGAGGCGGTGGCGGCCCTTATGCTCATGGCTCCGAACGCCGGGATGCAGCAGGTGCTCTCCGTGTTCAAGGAACACGAGTTCCCGGCTGTTATCGCAGCCGGCACCATCGAGTTCTGCGACACGATGATGGACCTGCACACCCTGCTCCACGGCGACGGTGACGGTGCGCTGATCAAGGTCATCGCGCTCAACATCGTCAGGACATTCGGCTAAGGCCAGAACCGGAGGGATCAGCAGGCCGCGCACTTTTGGTGCGCGGCCTGCTGAAAACCTCAGCTCAGACTTTTTTTGATATCACCTTTTTAAACTTTACTGTTTCAGAAAGTCGTTGCCCTCAATGTCGGGCCTTTGAGGCTCTTCCATCTCCTCTTCAGACTGGTCCGGGACTCCATAATCAGCACCAAATGTCGCTGAATTGGCCAGGTAATCTGTTCCCCAGGTTTGAAAAATCCAGTAGTAGAACATGGTTACGGCTGCCTGCGAAAAACCGATCAAAGCCCAGATAACCGGCAATGCGGCGAAGAGCATTATCGTTGCGTTTCCGGCCGCGAAGTAGATAAAAAAACAGAGACCCACGGCCACAAGCATGGCCAGTATTGTGTTGTAGACGGCGAGGAGCGGGTAGCGGTAATCGTGGATGAGTTCCAGAATGAGCGCGCTGGCCATGGACGTAAGAATGACCTGCAAACCGGCGGCATACGCGGTAAGCTCAAGACGTGTGGTTGAAGCTGTCAGATAAATAGGCAGCACGAAAGCGAAAATCACCAGATTCACGGCAAAAACCTGACCCATTACCGTGGTTACACGGGTGTACCTTTCGCGCTCCGTGTAGCACAGAAGCAATGTTCCGAGCATGCTGGAGATAAGTGTCGTGGAAAAAACCATCGCCATAAGGACGACCATGAAGAGGGGGCTTACCTCTCCTGCGGCCATTTCACCTTCCGCCGTTGCGCCCAGTACGGGCTGCAAAATGGAAGATGTTCCAAGGAAAATCAAAAGAAGCACTCCCGTTCCGGCAAGGCCTCCGCCAAAACCGGCAAAAGTTTTGAGAACAAGATTGAAAAATGTCATCCGGCGCGGCCCATACGAAACTTCCGCAGCAGGCTGTGGAGCGTACTCCTGAGGCGCTCCTTCGACAGGAGCTACCGGGGCCGGAGCATTCGGATCCTGGTACTGATTCTGCTGGTACTGATCGTCCATATAGTTTGTTTTCGTTTTGTGGCTCGGTTTTTAAACTCTCTTTATTTTAGCATAAAACAGGACTGTAAGGAAGATGCCGATGCTTAAAAACATGTCAGCCAGGTTAAATACCGGCCACGATCCGACAGATATGAAATCCACCACATACCCCCTGGCAAAGCGGTCAACGATATTTCCGAGCGCGCCGCCGACAATGAGCGTCAAAAAAATGCGGCTTTCGCGGCGGCGCATGTCCAGATGCTTTCCCGCGAGCGCAATAATTATCACAAAAAGCACAATGTTAAGAGGCAGAAGTATGGCAGAGGGTATGGGAATGCTCCAGGCTATACCCGTATTTTCCCCATATCGCAGCGTAAACCAGTCGGTCACGCTTACCGGGTACGTCAGGTACACGCCTGCCAGCCACTTGGAAAACTGGTCAATAATTGCCAGCGCAATGGCATTAAAACCGATGATAAACCATGATTTTTTCCCCATTTTCAGAGTTTTTGCGATTTGGAATTTACCGCTTGTGGTGCTACTATGATTCCACTTTCACGGTAAGAATACCACATGCAAAAACTCCAGGCCGATAAAGTCCTCCTCTTTGCCGTGCTGGGGCTGCTCGTTTTTGGACTAGTCATGATCACGAGCATCGGCGTCCCAAAATCCATCCAGCTTACCGCCCCGGAGGCACTCTACCCAAACTGTACGGACGCTACGGTGGATTGTTACTACCTGTTCAAAAACCACGTGATCCGCATGCTGATGGGCATTGTGGCCATGCTGCTCGCAACCAAAATCTCCTACCGTTTCTGGCGGAAAACGTCCGTTTTCTGGTATGCGGCCTGCGTCATCATGCTTCTGGTGGTGCTTTTTATCGGTTCGGCGTACACAACTTTTGCAAAAAGCTGGATTGTGCTTTTTAACACGTCGCTGCAGCCGACGGAGTTCGCGAAACTGGCGCTTATTTTTTATCTGGCGCACTGGATGGAGCGAAAAAATCAGGACGTGGAAACGTTCCAGTTCGGATTCCTGCCTTTCTGCATTGTGACCGGAATAATGCTTTTGCCGGTTCTGCTTCAGCCGGATCTGGGAGGAACGCTCATCATCGCGGCCGTCGCCGTGTCCATGTACTTTGTGGCGGGAGCACGCTGGAGGCATCTGGCGCTCGGCAGTTTCATCGCCTTCCTGCTGGCCATTATTATCGTATCCAACGTGACCCGCGTCGGAGAGCGTTTTCAGGCGTTCCTGAACCAGGACGCGAACTGCAAAGAGTCCTACTGCTGGCAGACCGAACAGGCGAATATTGCCGTAGGAACGGGCGGATTCTGGGGAAAAGGTCTCACGCAGGGCGTTCAAAAATCTTACTGGCTGCCACAGGCATCCGATGATTTTATTTTTGCCGCGTCAGCGGAAGAGCTTGGATTTATACGCATTGTTTTCGTGATTGTCGCCTATTCGGTTATCGCCTATCGCGGCTTCACCATCGCCTACAATGCTCCTGACCGTTTCACCATGCTTACGGCGTCCGGGATCACATCCTGGATTACGATTCAGGCGTTCATGAACATCTCCATCAATATCGGTCTCATGCCGGTCACGGGCTTGACCCTGCCGTTCGTCAGTTACGGCGGATCGTCACTCGTAGCCACGCTTATAGGTGTCGGTGTACTAC
>DATDOI010000134.1:0-4413 GCA_035293325.1 Candidatus Altimarinota bacterium | reverse complement strand
CCCTTTATGAAGATCGAACCCATACTGCGGGAACTTTTTCGCCATCTCTTTCATTATTCGATCGCGCTCCACTTTTGCAATTATTGAAGCGCACGCAATATGTCGTACCCTTTCATCACCTTTGATGATCGACTTTGACGGATACCCCAGGTCCATCTTATCCCGTCCGTCTATCAACAGATATGCCGGTTTTACCCCGCCATTCATGGTCAGAAGATTTTCCAGAGCTCTCATGTATGCTAATTTCATCGCTCCCGTAAGCCCCACTGAGTCTATCTCTTCCACGGTTGCAGCTCCAAGTCCGTGCCATCCTTTTAACACCAGAACGCGGTAAAATTTCTCCCTCTTTTCTGCAGACAACTGTTTTGAATCTTTCAGTCCGCCGAGCTTCATTGCTTTCGGCATCATAAAGGCGCACGCAAGCAGGGGCCCGGCCCATGGGCCTCGCCCTACTTCATCCATGCCGCAGACAAAACTTTCGCCACCATTTAAAAAAGCATCCGGTAGTCCTCCTCCTTTTTCAAAAATTTTCCTGAACGACAAAAACGCCATAGAGACACTCTATGGTTTTTCTTCACGCGGGACGAGATTGATTTTTCATCAAAAGAGCCGCTTACTCTTCTTTCGAATGAGTCGGCCTGCGTTTACTCGCCCTTCTGCTCAGCCGGAGTTTCAGCTGCCTGTTCGGCTGCAGCTTCAGGTGCCGCCGTCTCTTCAGCCGGAGCTGCCGCAACCTCCTCAACCACTGGAGCTGCAGCCTCTTCCATCATGCCTTTTTTGCTCTTGTGGGTCGCGTCTTTTTCGACAAGACCAAGTTTGGCGCTCAGACGCTTGGAAAGACCGCCCGGTTTTCGCATGTAGGATATTTTAGCGCGACGCGTTTTGAACGTTTTCTTCACTTCAATTTTTGCAATCGTCGGAGAGTTGATGGGGAAGATTTTTTCTACACCAATTCCTTCCACGACTTTGCGGACGGTGACCGTTTTGCTGGCGCCGTGGCCCGTGTTAATACCCATGACCATGCCTTCAAAAATCTGTACGCGCTCTTTTTCACCCTCCTTGATTTTCTGATGAACGCGCACCTGATATCCCGGTCGAAGAACCGGCATTTTTTTGTTGATATAGCTTTTTTCGATGGCCTGTATAAGAAGATTCGTCATGCGTAAAAACAGTCAAATAGCGAAGGTTAGTTTAGGCAGCCTTGAGGCAAAAAGCAAGCGCAAAATCTACTCACTTTGTCGAGGTCGACCGCAAAATCCGCATCGCGGTCGATGCAGGTGCCAGCTCATTTTGTTGAGCGCCACCGTCGGCTAGCTCACTTTGTCGAGCGCCACAATATTATCGGCGTCTTCGATTATGTCATGCAGGAACTTGTCGTTGCACTTCCTGCGATAGAGATACTCCTCCTTGGACATAAGACTGAAACGCACGGGACGCTTCGTTTCCAGCTCGCTCGTCAGGTAATCCTCCAGTTTGGCGCGGTCCACTTTTCCCACGATCAGCAGATCTATCGCTGCCTCCTCCTTATCAACAAAAAGACCGGATAGCGCCACCAGATCCAGATCTCCAAACTCCGCCAGATTTTTCACGATGGTTTCTTTATCGCTCAAAGCCTTCAAAATAATATTTTTCAGCTCGTTGAAGACGATAAAATTCTTGTTCGCGAAGTAGTATTTTTTCCTGTTTTTGGACCTGGTTTTCAGCAGTCCGATCTTTTTAAGATTGTCCAGTTCGCGGCGGATGGAGTTGATCTGTTCATCCAGCTTGCGCGTGAGCTCACGGATAAAAAACTCCTCGTCCGGGTTGAGCAGGAAAAGCGTCAAAAGTTTGATCCGCGTATTGGACGTGAAGAGGCGTTTGAGCATTTTTTTTATTCAATTGCGGCATCACTGTATATTTTTTTTATACACAATGCAACGAAAAGTCGACGTACCGCAACGGGGCGCCCATTAACTCTCTCCATAAAGCCAGAATCCACCTTCTACCACTCGTTTCCGGGAGCCTCTTCATCACCCTTATTCCCAATCATATTCATGATCAGACCGGTATAAAACACACCGCTGAAGATCCCCGTCAGCGAAAGCGCCAGCACCATCATAAAGGGGGAGTCGAACGGGATGAAAACGTACAGAAAACCGTTGCACGAAAGTCCCATATTCTCGAAGGCGAGAATCAGGATTATCACCGTAAAGACGATTGATCCGGTAAGAAAGAAAGCTTTCATGTGATTGGTTTTGTTGACCCGTTCCGGCACTTCTTGTGTTTGCTTCGCAAACTTTACTGCTTAGCACTCCGCCCTTCAGGCTCCGTGCGTCATACTACCATCACTTCAAATAGGCATCAAACAGTTTCTGCATCTTGATCTTATTTTCCAGGCGGCGGCGAAGATAGGAGCCGCTATCGTATTCGGCCTGCACCTTCGCCCGTTCCGCTTCGGGATAAAGTTCCAGAACATGCGTGATCTCTTTTTTCATATCCTCGTCCGTCGCGTCGATTTTCTCCTGCTGAAAAATCTGCTGAAGCCCAAAGCGCAGCATTAAACGCTTTTCCGCCTCCTTGCGTCGCTGATCGCGGAGATCTTTGATCTCTTTTTTTGCCCCCTCCAGATACGCCTGGAGTGTCAGTCCCCTGCCCTCCAGTTCGCTCTTGAACTCTTCCAGCATGCTGTCTATCTCCTCTTCAATGAGAGCTTCCGGCAGATCAACCTTTGCCAGATTTGCGACCTCGTCCAGAAAATTATCTTCACGGCGAACTTTTTCCTGATGCCCTCTTTCACGCGCAAGATTTTCCCGCACATTCGTTTTCAGTTCATCAAGCGATTTTTCCTCCCCCGCAATCTCTTTAATAAACTCAGCACTCCATTCCGGCATCTGGACCTCTTCAACCATGTGACATTCACCAACCTTAAAGGTCACTTTCTTACCCTGGAACGGCTTGTGGAAATACTCTTTCGGGAATGTCACCGTAAACTCCTTTTTCTCGCCCTTTTTGAGTCCGATCAGGGACTCCTCGAAACCCGGAACAAAATTCCCGTCGCCTATCACCACCGGATGGTGTTTGCTTTCCGTTTTTTCCAGGTACGCTCCGCCTTCGTCGTATCCCATAAAATCTATCTCCACGCGGTCACCCTTTTTGGCTTCGCGATCAACCTCCTTGTACACGGCGTGTCTTTTCTGGATATCTTTCAGCACCTCTTCCACGTCCTTGTCCTCAACTTTCGCATCCTCTTTTTTGACCTTGATCCTGTCATAGCCGGAAATTTTCACTTCAGGATACACTGCAACGACCGCCTCATACTTCAGCGGCGATTCACTGATAATTGTGACCTTCGGGCGGGAAACCACCTGCAGATTCTCTTTTTTGACCGCCTCGGAATAGGTTTCGGGGAGGGCAATATCTATCATGTGCGATTCAATGGCTCCTTCGCGGACGTGATTTTTGAGCAGATCCAGAGGGGCGTGACCCGGACGAAAACCCGGAACTTTGACCATTTCGGAGACCTGTTTTGCCGCTTGCTCCATGAATTTCTTCGTTTTTTCCTCCGGAACGGTGATCGTCAGCTTCACCTGAGACCTGGGTAATTTCTGAACAGTAATTTCCATGGGGTTTTTACATTTAATAGAACTCCGAGATAGTAGCGGGGTTTCGGCTTTTTTTCAACCCGCTTTTATGGTATAATAAATAGATTTAACAGGATTTTGAAGGTATGAAATTCTGGCACTCAAAACGACTGGTTTATGCGCGGCGCACCTCACAGGTTGCGCCACGATTGTCTCATCGTGAGCATGAACGCCACCAGGGTTCTGAAGCGATGCGTCTTCAGATGGCTCCGCATGAGAACTTTCATGGTCTCGAGATCGGCCTCAACAATAATGCCGTGAATGACAACATGCTTGGGGTCCGGGAAGATCTCTGGCGAGCGCTCGATCAGCGCGGCCGCGGCGCGGGTCTGCAGATCATGGATGAGGCGATTAATGAGCGGCTTCGCGAAATAGCAGCACGGGAAATCAGTATCGACAAACAGAATGCCGGGTGGCTTGAGCGACGGTTTATTGCCGGCCGCGGTTTTTTTCATGATATCCGCGGACTGTTCAGCGAAAGGCATGACGAAATCGGAACGCGCGTGGAGACGCTTTTTGGAGCGGGAGAAACGATTGATCAGCGACGCGTAAATGTTGCGCAACAGGTCTGGACGGCTCTTACCGTACCCCAAAGAAACGCTGTTTCAGCTCTCCTGACGGCGAACGGTGTTGCTCTTCCTCCTCCCCCGCCGCTCCCTGTGGGCGTCAATGCCCAGATAATGCAGCTTTCACTGGCATCACCGGCAGTTTTAAGACTTGTGCAAAGGATGACCGTTGTTGGCGGAGTTCCCGTTTTTGGGAATCAGCCCCGTGCCCGATACTATCCGGGACC
>DATDOI010000133.1:0-4053 GCA_035293325.1 Candidatus Altimarinota bacterium | reverse complement strand
CGGAATTTTCAAATCAAAAAATCCCGCCCGGCGTGCGAGAGCAATTGTACTTGCAACAGCCTATTACACGGACGCAAAAAAAATCGCTGAAGCATCTGAAGGTCTTGGCGAAGCCATGTTCGGGATTCAGGCCACGGAGGTCGAAACGCGCCTCCAGGAAAGAGGCAAACATCTTTAATGTGCGGGTCATGAAAAAAAACACCGTCGGCATCCTCGCATTTCAGGGTGACGTGGTTGAGCACGACCGCATACTCCGTCAACTGGGTTGCAACGTTCAAACGGTTCGAACGGTTCACGAACTCCAGCTTTGCGACGCCCTGATCATTCCCGGAGGAGAAAGCACAACCATCAGTTTATTCCTGCAGAATTCCGGACTCGACAAAGTAATTATTGAACGGGCCAAAAAAGGTATGCCTGTCTGGGGAACCTGTGCCGGAGCCATTCTTATGGCAAAACGGGTGAAAGGGAACATCATCCCGCCCCACCTTGGACTTATAGACATGACCGTTGCGCGGAACGCCTACGGGACGCAGGCAGAAAGTTTCTATGCGGAAATCAGCATCCCGAAACTGAAAATTACGAACCTCAGGGCTGCGTTTATAAGAGCGCCGGTTATTGAACAAACCGGTGCCGGAGTAAAAGTGTTGGCCCGCCTGAATGAAAAAATCATCATGGCTCAGGAGGGGAGGCTTGTCGCGACCACCTTTCATCCCGAGCTTCGCAACGATACGCGTCTCCACGAATATCTCATTTCATTGATTTGAGGCCATAAAACCATTATTCTTGTACCATATTTTGACCTACACCATGGCAAAAAACGACCTCCAGAAAATTCACGACATCCTGAACCGCGGAACCGTTGACGTTCTCGTAAAAACGGATCTTGAAAAAAAACTCCTCTCCGGGAAAAAACTGAACATAAAACTTGGTATAGACCCGTCGGGTAAGGATCTCCACATCGGTCATATGGTGGTTATACGCAAACTCCAGCAGTTTCAGGCGCTCGGCCACCATATTCTGCTTTTGTTCGGAAATTTCACCGGTCAGATCGGCGACCCTACGGGGAAAAACGAAACCCGGAAAACAAAAACCCAGGAGGAGCTGGAGGCGAACGCAAAGCACTATCTGGATCAGGTGCGAAAGATTCTCGACATCAAAAAAATTAAAGTGGTCTGGAACGCAGACTGGCTTCGGAAACTGAACTTTGCCGACGTTGTACATCTCGCTTCACAGTTCACGGTCGCACAAATGCTGGAACGCGACATGTTTCAGGAAAGGATGAAAGCAAATGCGCCAATCTCCGTGCATGAGTTCATGTACCCGCTCATGCAGGGGTACGATTCAGTTGCTCTGAAAGCCGATGTTGAGCTGGGCGGAACCGATCAGACATTCAATCTGCTTGCCGGAAGAACATTGCAGAAAGCCTACGGTCAGACGCCACAGGATATAGTAACCGTACCTATCCTTGAGGGACTCGACGGAAAACTGAAAATGGGCAAAACAACGAACAACTATATCGGAGTAAACGAATCGCCCAAAGAGATGTACGGTAAAGTGATGTCCATTCCTGATTCACTGATCGTCAAATATTTCGAGCTGGCGACGACAATCCCTCTGGAGGAGGTTGAAGAAATACGCGCAGAACTGGAGAAGGGGACCAACCCCCGCGACGTAAAAATGCGCCTTGCAAGAGAGATCGTTACCATCTATCACGACGACACGTTCGCACAGGAAGCAGAAAACCAGTTCATAAGCGTTTTCAGCAAAAAGGAGCTCCCGACCGACATCATAAAAATATCACTTGATGATGAGGCCATAAATATTGTAGAATTGCTCACTAAAACGAAATTAACCGTATCAAAAAACGAGGCACGCCGGCTTATAGACGGCGGCGGTATAAAAGTTGATGGCGAAAAAGTGGGCGATCCCGATATGATCATATCGCTCAAGAAAGAGAAACTCCTGCAGGTCGGCAAAAGAAAGTTCCTCAAAGTCATTAGCCCTTAAGGAAATGCCGAAAGCCTCAAGCCTGACGGAACTCGTCTCCATACGAACGCTTGAGAAAATTCAGGACAATTTTTCCGAGGCAACGGGGATAGCGTGTGTTATCCGCGACGTTGATGGACGACAGCTGACAAAAATCAGTAATCTAAGCCTGCTCTGGCAGGAAGTTCAGAAACACCCGGAAGTAGAAAGAGAAGCCAACGAAAGGCTTGTTGAGGTTTTGGATAAATGCGCCAAAACCGGCCAGATCCAGATATGCAGACGTTACATCGATACATACGCCTTCACTGTACCGATGTACATCGACAGTAAAATCGTGGCATTTTTTATAGGCGGACTGTCCCGCTTTGGCAATCCTGACATGAATATCTGCATACAGGAGTCACGCCGTCTCGGGATTGAGCTGGATAGCTTTCTGGAACTCTATCTTTCGCTTCCTCTCGTAACGGAACAGCGGCTCAATGCCTGCGCCAATCTCCTTAAAATTATAGGGAAGACGATCGCCTCCCTTGCCAGAGAGGGGACAGATGCAAAAGCAAAGGCCGTTGAGATGAAATCGCTCAATAATTTTCTGGAGCAGGAGCTAGCAAAAGGCGAAAAAGAGCTTCTGGAAAGCGAGGAACGCTATCGTCTTCTTTTCAACACAATCAACGACGGGGTCTATATGACGGATTCCAACGGCATAGCAAATGACATAAATATTACGGGGGCGAAACTATTGGGGTATGAGCGTGACGAGCTTATCGGCAGCAACTTCAGGAATCTTTACGTAAATCCGGAAGACAGGGATCGGTTTCTGAAAAAACTCTATCGCGATGGGCATGTTGAACATTTTCACCCGCATATCAGGCTAAAAAACGGTCAAACCAGATATTTTGAGACGAATGCCACGGTCATTCGTGACAAAACTGGCAATATAATCGGTGTTCAGGGTATATTTAGAGACCTGGATTCAAGGACTCATGCCAGGATAAAAGAACAGGAAGAGCATGATACTGACAAAACCCCTCTCAGGAGCAATACGTACCACCAAAGGTCACTTAAACAGGCTTGAGGAGCTTGGAGTAAGGACCGTGGAAGATTTGCTGCTCTTTTTTCCCCGTGCATACGAAGATAAACGCCAGTTTACATCCGTTGCCGAACTTCGCACTGATGAGGTCAACAATGTCAAAGGAACACTGGGACACGTTTTTCACCGGCGCAGCAGAAATGGAAAAGCGCTGACGAGAGCAATTTTAAGCGACAAAAGCGGCGCAGTCGAAGTCCTTTGGTTCAATCAGCCGTTTCTTCAACGCATCCTGAAGAACGGCCAGAAAATAATTCTGTCCGGAAAAGCAAAATTCGCGTACGGAAAAACCTCATTGCTGAATCCGTCATACGAAGAGGTAAAAGAGGAACAGACGCACGTAGGCCGCCTTGTACCCGTGTACCATCAGACGGAAGGCATCAGTTCAAAATGGATTCGCGAGAAGCTGAAACCGCTGATGGAGGAGTGGCTGAACGGACTGGAAGAGTATATACCCCGGGAAATTCTGGAAAAATATGCATTGATGGACTATCGGAAAGCAGTCCGCGAGGCCCATTTCCCGACAACCGAAAACAGTCTTGAGGAAGCTAAAAAAAGACTGGGGTTTGATGAACTTTTCCTGCTCCAGCTGAAAGCATTGCAAAAAAAATGGTATTGGCAGAATGTGGAAAAACACCAGCAAAAACCCATCACTGAACATCCGGAGATGAAGGGCCTGATTGAAGCGCTGCCGTTTGAACTGACGGAGGCCCAAAAACGAACTCTTCGCGAAATTCTTTCCGACCTCGAAAAACCGTACCCGATGACGCGGCTTCTGCAGGGAGATGTTGGCTCCGGAAAAACCGTTGTCGCGGGGGCAGCAATATTTTGCGCCATAAAAGCCGGCTACCAGACGGCGCTCATGGCACCTACGGAAATTCTGACGCGACAACACTACCAGACGCTCTTTAAACTCCTTCATCCGTACGGGTTCAATATACAGTTCATATCCGGGAGCACGACGGCATCGATAAAAAATGATG
>DATDOI010000132.1:0-4351 GCA_035293325.1 Candidatus Altimarinota bacterium | reverse complement strand
CAGCCAGCCGACAATCTTCTTCGCGCCCCCCCTCTCCATAGCGCGCGCAACGGGTCCGATGCGTTGTGAAAGTCCGATGATTTTGAAGGCAGTCGCTTTCGCCATGGTTTCTGCCAAAGCCATGCCGCTTTTCCCCGGACTATCAAAATCTGCAACCTGTCCTGTTTGCAGATACTCCATGCCCAGGCCGAGGCCGTACATGGTGGCACCTTCAAAAGCCACAGAACCAAGAAGACGTGCGGCACCCAATGAAAGCGCCTTTCCGGACCGTAAACTTTGCTTCAGGGCGATAAAGCCACCCTGCTCAATCAGTGCGATTTCGGCCTCCATAAGGCCCATGCGTATAAGCTGTTTGACGACGAGCCGGCCACCGAGACGCGCACCAACGCGTCCGGTAATAGCCGCAGCAGAACCGATGCCAAGAGTCGGAATCGTTTCAATGGCGAATTTCACACAGTCTATCTGGAACTCATCCCACTCTTCGGCGCCGTAATCCCAGGGTTTGTACCAGTCGGGTGTATCGAGCGGGAACCAGTTATTATAGAGTGCAACAACCGGGTCCGTTCCAACATCGCCGGTCATGTCCCTGCGAAGCTCAACCTTGTAGCGGGAATCGAGCTCACGTTTAAGAAGCCGGTCTTTTACCATCTGCAGAGAGATGCCTTTGAGGTCGGGATTCTCTTTAATGATGGCGTTGTATTGCTGCCATGCCTGATCATCGAGTTTCTTAATAAAATCGGGTTCTCCCAGCATTTTTTTCAGTACAGTGTCCCTGCTGAGAGTTTTGGCAGCGCTCTTGTAATCATCCGCAAGAGCATAATCGAGATATTTACGGGCGAGCTTGTACCCCTGAACGTCACGGGCTTCCTTGGCGAATTCCGTAAATACCTGTTTCTTTTTTTCAGGATCTGTTTCCTTCGATGCGTTATGCAGTTTATCAAGCCAGGTGATGAAGTCCGTATCACCCCACTCCTCCTTCCATTTATCCTGCGCCTCCTGAGCTTTCTTTTTGAGGGACGAAAAACGTTCCTCAAAATCTGTGACCTTTCCCTCGTTCACCTCTTTTCTGAATGCGGCTATATCTTTACTGATGGCGTCAGTGACGGCACCCTCAGTCGGCGTCAACTCACCGCGCCCCACAAATTTCGCATGAGAACGTTTGAGCTCCTCAACATCGTTGAAGAGACCATCAATAACATCCAGTTTTTCGGTGAAGATCTGGTGAATATTTTCTTTGGCATCCTGAATGGTATCTTTATGGAGCTTCATCTCATCCTCGGAAAAAGACTGGCCGATGTACGCCTGAAAATCCGTGACCGCACCATCGGGGTCTTTTGCCTTGAGTTTCTCCAGACCACTGAAGTACATTTTTCCTTTTTCGCCGAGAGCCTCGGTAAGGAGTTTCATTTTTTCCTCCGGGTTGGCGAATTTCAGCACTTCGGCCTCGGTTTCCTTTTTTATGAGAGTCATAGTCTTGCCGGAGAGTTCGGCCATCTGCACCATGACGAGCTCCTGCTGTTCCCTTGGAAGATCATAGAAGGCTTTCGTAAAGCCATAATGCTGCTCTCTCTCAGTCGGGCTTTCGGGATAGGTTATATACTTCCCGATCCCTTTATTGTTGGCAGCTTCTACATTCCTGAACTCATGTTTTGCTTTCTCGATGCTGGCAATATCTTTGCCGAGCTCCTCATACCGGTATGAAAGTTTTTTATGAACGTCCCCGTCAATCTGATCCCAGGGCTTCATGGCGGCATATTTGGACATAAGGCTTCTGGTCTTCACGATGTTGCCCAGTAACCTTGTTTCCAGTTCGCTTGCATTTTTTTCGCCCCGCTCCAATTCGTAGTAGTACTTTTTCAAATCCGGCCAGATGACCGTTTTGTATGCCTCTTCGGCCGTATCGAGCACAACGGTTGCCTCGGCATCAACCCCTTCTTTTTCTTTCGACTTCAGTCTGCCGGCGATTCCTTCAAACTTTGTTTTGGCGTTGGAATACTCGTTACTCCAGAGATTATTGAGAAGCCAGGTGGTGGTTGAATTCGTACCCGGGGCCTCCTTGCCCATTTTTCCGAACTGCTCGTCGGATACCTTGGTCGGGTCAATTTTTGCCATTGATTCCTGCGCCTTCGCCAGATTTTCCGGAGTCGGGTCTTTTTCATATTCGGCGGCAAGTTTATCAGCGGCGTCAACGCTGTCCGACAAAATCATTATCTGCAATCTTGCCGGGAGAAAATCCTTAATGCCCTGAATTT
Organism: Candidatus Altimarinota bacterium; assembly: GCA_035293325.1. Classification (GTDB taxonomy): domain Bacteria; phylum Patescibacteriota; class Gracilibacteria; order UBA1369; family UBA1369; genus DATDOI01. Next base: position 2,099 of record DATDOI010000132.1, on the reverse strand, counting down.
TGTCGTCTATTTTCGTCTTCACTTCATCGCGGTATTTTTTTGTAACCGACGATTCGATCGGCAGCTGTTTCACCAGGGCCTCCAGGGATGTGAGGGTGCTGTCCGCATTCGCGGCCGTAAGTTCGGTATCCAGTTTTTCATACTCCTTGTCGCATTTTTCAATCGCGGCAAAAAAACCGATGGACTCTCTCTGGTTCGCCAGCTCTTTTTTGAGGCTGCCCTGGAGAGTCTCTATCGGGGTATAGTGGGCATCCGTAATCTCCTTCTTGTCCCGCTTCTGTTGAATAATGTCACTGCCTTTCGTGGCAACATCTTTCAGGTACCCCGTCACTTTGGGCACCGAAGCATCAAGAAATGCTTTGGCATCCGTAGACTCAACTTTGGTTTTTTTAATCTCAGTGGCACCTGAATCGGCGGCCTGTCCGATCTCCTGCGCATACTGTTTCAGCTTTTGAGGTGAGTCTTTATCGCTTTTGAGCTTTTTCACCTCTTTGCTCGCTTCCGTAATTTGTTCGGCGTGTCCTTCGGCCATATGGTTGGTTATAAATCCTCCAGAAGTTTCGAGAGATCCTCTTCCGCTTTTCCCTGCTCTTTTTTCTCATCCATCGAAAAAGCTTTCTCTTTTATTTTTTTGATGCGCATTTTTAAATCCGTCAGGTACTTGTGGTCGGGATCGTTTTGAAGCGCCGTCATCACGTACTCATCCACAACCCCGTTTTTTTCCTCAATAATTTTGGTCACGTTGTCCAGGACGACGTCGGGAAGCATACTGGCATGGCTGAGCCAGAAATCGCGGTCTTCCGGATCCAGGATAATGCACCGGGCGAGGGCCTCTTTCAGTTTTTTTTCTTTTTCCTCACGCGTCATGCGGGTTGATATACGAAAATATCTCAATATTATACTCTTTTTTTGCTTTTTTTTCGAGGGGAAAGTCCCATGGCGGAGAGGTGAAAATGGTCTTAAAGAAAAGCTTTTTTTGTGCTAAAATACTAAGATACTCTTTTGAGCACCGATGGCAGACGATCCAAATGCAAAAAATCCGGCAGAAACGCAAACTCCAGTCGCAGTGACGACCCCTGCGCCAGCTACCACAGCGCCCGTTCAGGCTCCGGCAGCACAGACGCCCGCAGCCGTAACGACAGTTGCTCCTCCGGAACAGCCGGCAGCTACGGCGATTCAAGCTGCGCCCCAGACGGTGGAGACTCCGGTTCTGACACCTCCCGTTGAGCAACCTGCAACGCCTGCTCCGGTAGCAACACCTCCACAAACGACGCCACCTCCGGTACAGGCCGCAACACCGCAGGCCCCCCAACCCGAAGAACAAAAACCTGATGAGCGTCTGTCAAAAATCAATCTCGCATTTAAAGAAAAAGCTGTTGCAGGGAGAGCAAAAGAGCTTGGCATGTCATACGTCAACATCGGGGCCACGCCGCTCAATCCTGATCTGCTCAAAATCCTGACTCCGGAAACGGCGCGAAAAGCGCTCATACTTCCCTTCTTCAAGCTTGGGAAGAAACTTCGGATAGCCGTTGCGGATCATGAAAACCCTGAAACAAAAAAAGTTATCGAGGATCTCAAGGCCCAGGGGTATGCGCTCAACATCAACCTTGCAACAGATGAAGGTCTTCTTGACGCGATGAAGCTCTATGACACGGATCAGTACCGGGTCAGGAAGGGGCTCGATACGAGCCTTGAGGAAGCCAAAATTAAGGCTTACGCAGAAGAGATCAAGGGGCTGAAAGAACTGGAACAGAAAATAAAAACTGTTACGTCGGAAGAGGCAGTGTATCTGGTAAATGTCGGCGCGCTCAAGACGGGGGCATCAGATATCCACTATGAGCCGGAGGAAAAAGGAGTGAAGGTCCGTTTCCGCATTGACGGTCTGCTGCACACGATTTTTCAGATCGATAAATCCGTGTTCGTGAACATGGGGAACCAGATCAAGTACCAGTGCAAAATGAAACTGAACATTGCAAACGAGCCGCAGGACGGGCGTTACGGTTTTGTGGTGAACGACCGGAAAGTGGATTTGCGCGTATCTTCTTTGCCGACGGAATATGGTGAGACATTCGTCTGCCGTCTTCTGGACAGCTCACGCC
>DATDOI010000131.1:0-2544 GCA_035293325.1 Candidatus Altimarinota bacterium | reverse complement strand
GTGCACCAGGCCAGAAGTCGATAATATCCGCGCAGGAGCGCCCAAGGATAACGTTCTTTAACCTTTTCTGAGGAGGAAATGACATGCATAGCGTACACAATGAAGCATCCGTCTCAAGTTTGGTCAGTTGACTTGCCTGATCGTAGCTCATAGCGCAAACCTCCAGATTCTCCCCAATGAATTCTGTCACTAAATCACACTGCGATTTCTTAGTATCCATTTCGCACCTCCTACTTTCGAACTGTTGACACGGGTTGTGGTGACGTAACTGAAAACTGGACCGCGCCTCCTGTTACTAGTAATTCATCCTGCATATGGTACCTCCCCTAAGAGTTTATGAGGATGGTTTAGTCCTCAACCTATACTAAAGGAAAACATGCCAAATCCTTTTTGTGTTGGTTTTTCAAGAATTATTTGATAATCCGTACCGATTATTTTTTTGAAAATTGAGGGAATCCAAAGCCATAGAATTTTTATTTTTCTGGGAAAAATCCATCGCTGAACCAAAATCTGTTCCACGCGTCGCCGTTCAAGGAAGGCGTTTATCTCCTCCTCGGCGAAACGGATACTTCTCTCGACTTTGAACTGCTTCGTCTTTGGAAGGGACACTTTCATTTTCTTACGGAGGTTCCATTTGATTATCAATAAGTTTCTTCCCACTGCCGACTTAACATACTTATTTGATTTACAGCTTTTACCAATGTATATTTTGTACTTCTTTCCGGTAAATATTGCAATACCATGTATTATCATTTAACCTAATTTCGTTAATAGTGATATTATTCGTTTCGTTAATTGGAATATCAACATAATTTCGTTAATTGTAATACAAATCAGATTTCGTTAATAGTTATTTTATCCCTTAGAACGTATAGAGGGCTGGGGGGAGGGGAGATCGCCAATCTCTGGCGGAATCAGGCTGGATAGAATGGTGGAAGAATCGACAAGGGGGAGTCTGATAGAAATACGATTTTTATGGTCAGCCAGAAGTCCGAAGAATCCGCTAAATTAATAGTTGAAGTATTATTAATTTTGAGGATATACTTTTTCGCGACATCGGAATCGCCGTTATTAGGTTTCCAGACAACGGACCAATAAGCGTTGAGGGCCGATGCGATCTCCCCCTGATCCATGCATTCCTACTCCCGTTTTTGCTTTCCGTATACTCATTTCCGCTAAAAAAGGGGGGTGAAATGATTCAAGAATATTGCAAAAACTGCGGAAAGGTTACAGGGCATAAAAGGGTTATTGGAATGGGGACGTTCTTAGGGGCTTGCGTAACGTTGGGGACTTCCCTTGCAGCAGTTCCGTTTTACCCAAAACGATGTGTAGTTTGTGGATGTAAGACTTCTCCGCCAGAGAGCACCTATATAAAACCGCCAGAGAACACTTATGTAAAACCGGCAGATAGAACTCCTGTTAAACCTCCTGGAGAAACAGAGGAAGAAGTCAGAGAATTTTTTAATCAACAATGGGAAAAATACAAAGACCTTACATTGGGAAAATCAACATATAATCATATTTGCGATAAGTACGGAAGAAAGGATTTGAAAAAATAAAAATAAACCTCCAGATAGGAAATTTCTTTTTTCGCTCTCCGCGGCCAGGAGAGGCACGTGCCCTTTACAGTCTTCTTCTTCCGGGCCCGGAACATCTCCGTCGCCGACTCACGAATCCAACCGGCCGCTCGGTAACGGCCCGCCCCATGAAACCTCATCCCGCGCCTTCTCGCCGCCGGTATACTTCCCTCAGGATCGGCGGCAACCCCGGATTCCGCGTGCACGCCCGGCATGACGCCGTCGCGCCTGGCATGGAATCGTCTGTCGAGTAGGCCCCGTAGTAATGGACGAGCTGGGTTCCCCGGTCGGGAATGTGCGAAGTGAGACGTGCGATCCGCTCCAGGTAGTCGTCGTCCCGGTGGCCGGACGACACCCTCTCTTCGCCGTGATCGGGGACAGCCCCCTTGGCAAGGTACCGTACTTTCGGATTCTGGTCAGGATCGGCGTGGAGACGGCTGGTCGCGGCGGGTCCCCGGACCATGTAGAGCCCCACGCGCAACACATCCTCGATGTCGGGAATCTCCTCGCTGGCGAAGGCATGAAATCCGGAGTGTCGCCAGTCCTTCATCCGCTCGACCAGTTCCGGCGAGATCATCCGCTCCCTGAGGAGCAGGGAAAGGACGTTGGCATGGAACAGGCCCCGCAGGACGGCGGCATCGAAGACGGGCGAGGGGATGAAACTTCCGTCTGCCCGGAAGGCCCCGTAAAACCGGCAAAAGCTTTACCATCACCAACCGTTGGGAAGCCGTTGCGGATCCGGTGTACTGCCGCTCAAAGTGGATGAACGATCTCCCGGTTTCACTTCATGTCCCACAGGGCGCGGATCGGCACGGCGTAGAGCCCCTCGCCGAAACGCGCACTGCTCGTGCCGTCATAGAGCACAATTCCGGCCCGGAACCGCTTGCCGGTCGCATCCTTCAGCTTGCGCAGTCCTCTGAAATCCGCCCCCGTGACAGTCGCGGAGGCCTTTACTTCGATGGCCGCA
>DATDOI010000130.1:0-8423 GCA_035293325.1 Candidatus Altimarinota bacterium | reverse complement strand
GATCGCCGTTCAAAATGATGTTGATGAAGGAGGGTCCGTGCGCGGTGCTGTTTTTACCGTCCGTCTGCCGCTTGCCCAGTCCGATGCGCCATAATCAGGCTGCTGCTTCCCGCTCCTCTGGTTTTTGAAGCTCGCTGATTTTCCGGTCCAGAAGATCCTGGTCCTCTTTCGTGATGAGTCCGTAGTTATTCGCCCGTACGTTTCGTATGATCTCTTCAACGCGGGTCTCCTCTTCGGCCCGCGTCTCCGCCCTGTTCCTGACACCTTCAGTCTCCCGGGCCAGGCGCAGACGCATAATCTCTTCCACCTTGCCCTTCACGTCAGCCATCTCCAGACGTTCAAACGTAACCTGCTGTTCGGATACCGCCTCTTCCTGCTTCTTGTCTTTCGGCTTATCCAGAATCCCCTGAACGAGCTTCTGGTCACCCATGTACTGAATGTTGGTCAGCATGTTGCCGATGCCATCGAGCCCGATGGTGTTTTCCAGAACACTCATGGCATCCTCAAACTTCTTACCAAACTGTTTCATCTCTTCCTGCTGCATCTCCTGCTCCTTCTTTCTGGTTGCTCCGTACTTCGTCGTCACAATCTTCCATGTGTGGGCAAGTCCCTTAAAGTAGTCCGGCGGGAGACCCTCCCTTGCGAGCACTTCGGGCGGAAGCTCGATACATTTTTCAATGAATTTGGACATGAACATGTTCATTTCGGCGATGTGCGATTTTACCAGTCGTGAACCGTCCACTCCCGCATAATCGTTCAACTCAGTACTCAGACGGGTTCGTTCATGCTGGGCGTTGTGATGAAAACGGTCATCCACAATCGCATGGACGCGATAAAAACCGCGCATGGTGCGCATCATGCTGATGAGGCTTATTTTTGCCGCATGCTTGTCTCCCCCCTTATTTTTTCTCAGGAACTCATCCAGGTGGAGCTGCGTATAGTGGTTGTAGCCGGCGAACGCGTTTCTTAAACCCGGAATGGAAGCCGCCTGTTGGGCTCCGGAACGGATCGTGATCTGCTCGGCCTGCGTTTCACCAAGGTGCGGCACGTGCATATGCAGGTCATCATGATCCCATTTGGACATATCGCGCGAAGCTTTTTCCATACGGGTCAACACTCTCGCGTTCGTCATGATCTCCCTCTCCACGAAATTCAAAAACTTTTCTCCCGGACTGAACTCTTTGTAATTGTGGATACTGTGAATACCTTTCCCCGCATCGCTCTCGATATAATCGTGGATGATTTTTCTGGCGCTATTAATATCAAACATGCCGGTCTTTGGTTGTCCCGTATGAGGATCAATAATCGGTTTGCCGTTTTCGTCGTAGCGCGGAAACATGTCCACGCAGTAGTCCAGCGCCGGGAAGACGTTCATAAGGGTGCCTTCAAGTTCACTCATACGGTTCGTGTTCAGGAGTGGCTGGCCTCCATACTTACCCATGCGTTCGGGTCCAACGGCTCCGAGTCCCATCATCAGGAAATAAATCTTATCGGCAAAAGTCAGTTTCCCCGCTTCTATGGCGAAGTGCAGGTACGCTTCGTACTCCGTTGGGTCCACCCAGTGGCCTTCCAGATGGGTGAATATAAGCTCCTGCATTTTGGCTTTCATGCCCTGCGGATCGTTTTCAAGACGTCGGGCAATCTCCATATATTTGTTCTTGGAGCCGCCGTATGCGCTGTCGTTGCGCTGCTTGAAATCCTGATACGACTGACCTCCCCAGAAGTGATCGAGCGTTTCGCGGATCAAATTTTCATCGTAGCTCATAATAAAATGAGGGTGTCCCGAATGGCTGATACTTACACGGTTTATCGCATCCCACAGGAGTTTGTCGTCCCAGTGGATGGCGCCTTTATCGGCAAGACAGCTTAAGATCGCCTTCAACTCATCATGGTTGCTGGTGATACTCAGACGTTCGTACAGGTCGGACGGGCCAAGGTGCTTATATGCTTCAACATAACGGTTGACCGCTTCGTGTTCGGCGCTCTGCTGGAGCGTTTTGAACTCAGCGCCAAGCTGGCCGTAAATGGGCGAAAGCGCGGCGTTACCAACGATGCCCACACGCTCTTTCTGATGACGATGCAGATGGTGAACGATAAAATCGTAGACGGTTTTCCCCATCTCATACAGATCACCGAGCGACATAAAATGCGTCTGGTTCCAGATGGAACGCAGCATGCTTATGGACGGATGGTCATGGTGTTCATCATGCGCGTGTTCCGCATGCGGCGCATGCGGGTCCGGATGTTGAGCTTTCTCGATCTCTTCTTCAGCCTTCTTCTTTGCATCCTCAAAAGCTTCCTCTTTCTCTTCCGGCGTCACGATGTGGTCGGTTTTTTTGTGCGCCTCCGCTTCGGCCGATTTCTTTTCCACTTCGTGGTCTCTTACCCAGCGATAAAAGCTGGCTGGAGTATAATGGCTCCCGTTATCCAGAGTGATGCCTCCTTCATCAACATTCTTGATAACGAACGTCGGCTGGTTACCCGTGTCATAGTAAAGAACCTCGCCGGGTTTGCCTTCGATGGGAGGGTACTGTTCTACGTGGCGGCCGTATTTTGCGTTGCGTTCATTCTGGAGAGCCAGAAGCATGCCGCCCAGAGCGGCTATTGCAAGCGGTTCAATGGCGTTGGTTCTCTTGAACCATCGCGCAAACTCTCCAAGGGTCAGAACTTTTTTCTTCTGAGATTTTGGATAACCGGTCACCAACACCTCTTCGTTCAATTCGATGACCGTGTGCCGTTTTTTATTTTCCGATTCACTCAGATAGGGATCGTCCTCTTTACCGATGCGGACAACTTCAATCTGTTTATCTTCTCCTTTCAGTTTTCCTTCTTCGTTTCCAAGAACCCTGTATTCAAATTTTGACCCTGTGGCGATGGAACCAAGTCCAAGCAGACTTTTCAGTTTTTCAATTTCAGCCACGGTATCCAGCGTATCCTGACGATCCTCTATAAATTCGACCATCTCCTGACGGTCCATGTGGTTTTTTAAAACTGCCGCATTGAGGGACTGAGTTTCCGTATATTTTTTCCCGCTTGCATCCGGCCATTCATCCTCAATTTCCAGGCTGACGCTTGGGACAAGAGAGGGGACTTTTCTTTTCTGTCCGGTCGAATCGGGAAGTTCAACCTCCTCAAAAAAAACTTTTTTTATTGTGGCGCGGCGGTAGATCGGCTCCTGTCCCGTGATGTTTCCATCTTTGTCCAGAATCGGTCGTGTAGCCTTGAAGCGCAGGACTTTTCCGGGCTTCAGTTCAACCCCGAGGTACCGGCTATGATCGCTGAGAGCGCGCTCTTTGTACGCCTCCTGGTAGATTCTGTCCCCCAGCTCGTTCAGGATGTTGCGGAGTTCCATCAAACGTTTCCCGTAATCTTCCAGCACTTTACCAAGCTCTTTTGCTTCCACCCTTTTGGCATTCATAATGGCGTTTGCCATTTTCTGATCATCGCTGTTTCCGGTGCTGAGCGGCTCAAGATGTCCCCGGATGAGCTGTTCACCCTTGGGTTCGTCCCATTGGGTTTCAAGAATTTCCTCCGCTTCATCCTTTTTAAGACGATTTTTTTTCACAGCTTCAGTAAGCGCCTCGCGCGATTTTTGCTGCGATTTTGCTTCGAGTTCCACAAGCGTCTGCAACTCCGATTTGAGCGCTTTCACTCTTCCCATCAGAAGCTCGTTCTGCGGCTTCTGCTCTTCTATGGTTGTCATCGCCTGCTCAACGGTACCAAGAGCCTCTTCCAGTTTGATCTGCATGCGCGACTGAATATCTGTAACCGGAGAAACGCTCGTGGCAGCGCGTGCCTTTTGGCCCGTGGTTTCTCCAGCCTTTTCTTTCTGTTCAGGTTTTGTTTCACTTCCCGCTGTGGCCGGTGAACCAATGCGAGCCTCAAAATCGGATGCGGCATAGTCTCCTTTCAGGAGCTTCTGCGTACTTGAAAGCAGTCTTCTTTTTGCCACATCATCCGCTCCGGCAAGAATCTGGAGAGCCTTTGTTACCTGGGAAACCGAAAGTTTGTTCCCTTCAAGCTCCTCAAGCGTTTCCCTCAGATTGTCTGCGGTTACATCCTCGGGCTTGCGGCCTGATTCCGTCCCGCCTGATCCCGGTGTCCCGGAATTGCCGCCTCCGCCGCCTGAACCGTTGCTGCCCGAACCTGTCGCAAAAACCATGCGGTTTTGCTCCACAACACTTTTCCGGTTTTGGTAGAAAAGATATATCATTGCTCGATCGTTAAGGGATCGATAATGGGTAACCCTGCAATTGCATTGAGCAATTTGCGGAAAAGCACTGGTCTCCGCCTTTGCGTGAGTACCGTTGCTTTCTGTTGTATGTCCGGGGCTGCTTTCTTAATCGAGCAGCTCGGAAGTGTGGCAGGGTGTTTGCTTTGCAAACCGGTTTGCTTTCTTAGCACTCCGTTCGCTCCGCTCACTCCGCGCCTTGTGAAAGTAGAAAAGGTTGAACCTTTTTCTGATCTCTTTTGTTTTGGTTGGTAGAGCTGAGGGCTCTTTTGCTGTAAGGGGCGCGCGTTTCCGGCGTTGTTGGCGTGTACCGCCCTTTGACAGCTCTCTCTTTTTGTTTTGCCGTATTGTAGCATTTTTTATTTTAGTGTCAAGAGGGCTAATCCTGCACGACTATATATTTAACACCATCAACTTCAATTTCCTGACCCACGACCGCCTCTGTGCGACCATTGGCGTGCAGAGTTTTAACTCCCATTGGTTGAGGTCCGGCTGGTGCGGCTGGTGGCGGGGCTGCTGCTTTTGGTGGTGGTGCGGCTGGTCTTCGCGCTGCAGGTGCCGCTGGCGCGGGCTTACCTGGTGCTGCCGGGGCGGCTGCTCGTGCTATTGGCGTTGGCGCCTGCAGAGCATCAGGTGTAGCGGCCTGGACAGCTGCCAGAACTGTCTGCGCCTCACCCTCCTTCTTCATTTCTTCCGGCATAGCATTGATTTCTTTCGACATGATTGCATTCGCGCGTTTATCCAGATCATCTGTCACTCCACCCGCCTGGAGTTTGGTTTTAATGGCCTGCCTGCGCTGGCGTATAAGATCGTCAACCTTTTTGGAATCTTTCTTGGCGACCGCGCCGGCCAGATCGGTAGCAAAATCTCCCTGCTCTCGAGCGATTGTATTAACTTTGTCCAAAGCCGACTGCACTGCCGGGTCCTGCGCTGCAGCTTCCGCGGCGGCGGGATCTTTTGCATCACGGACGGCATTAAGCTTCGCCTGCTCATCTTTGGAAAGAGCATAGCTGCGGGAGTTGTAATCCGGCGCAGACATTCTTTGATCAGCCCTTTCAACCACCGCGGCGGCGGCGGCAGGTGCCGCTGGCTTACCGGCAGCACCCCCTTCTTCCGGCTTGGCTGCGGCAGGTGCTCCGAACTGCTGCTGGACGTTAAACTTCTTCTGGTTCGCATCTATCCACCGGTTGACTGTGTCCTGATCGGCATTACCCGCAGCAAGCGCCTTTTCAAAATCTTCCTGTTTTTTGTATTTGGTGCCCGCACCATATGTAACCTTCCACTCCAGCTCGTTTTTGAGCTTGGGGTTCGCTTTCAGATGCTTATCCATTTCCTCCTGCCATTTTTTGTTCGTATTACCACGGGCATTGGCCATGGCCTGCGCCAGTTCGGGAGCCGTCTTTGTCTGCTTCATGGCATCAATATGCTTGAACGCGTCCTGCCCTCCCCAGGCTTCAATAATGCCGCGTACTTTTTCCTGCTCAGCCTGATCACGGGCAGACATGATGCCCGGTAAAATAGTTTTAGCACCGGCGAGAGATATTTTCGGCCCTTCTTTGAGTTCGCCTTTTTCACCGACCGTGTACGTCGGGAAAAGGGGCGCATACTTGATCGGTGCCGTAGCCGCAAACTTTGCAAAACCTTCCACGCTCCCTTTGATTCCGTCAACAATCCCCTGTGCGGCCGTGCCACTGGCAGCCTTGAATACGCCAACCCAGATAAATACAACGGTTCCCACAGCAGCAATAACATCCTGCAGGGTACTGAGACCGGATGTCAGCATGCTGACTCCAAGTGTCGATGCTCCGAGCGTATTTCCGGCTCCAAACTGCGCGCTTTTGAGCGTGGTGAGCATTATAAATCCAATGCTCATTACGATGGCAATCGGAATAGGGGCGATGGCTGTCTGTATTAACTGTTTTCCCAGATCATCGCCGCCTCCAAACGAACTTTTCATGTTTTCCGGAAGAACAGCTTTCAGGAATAACAGTGGTGAAAGAACAGCCGCTAGCCAGAGAGCAACCAGACGTACCAGCAGGATAATCAGAAGAGCAACGAAAGCCGTTGCATAGACGATGTACAGAACGATTGAAAACAGCACATTGATGCCGAGATTTTTGATATTTGCCACCCCGCTTTTTACCGTCGGAAGATTATTAATCTGGGCGATATTAACGGCAAGGACGATTGCTGCATTATTACTGTCGTATGTCGTGAAAAACTTCTTGGCGTCATCGGTGAGTGTTGGAGAGTCGGCATTGCAGAAGGGCTTATTTTCGTCCTGGGACGCATTATTGACCGCCGTTTCATAATTACCCTCCTCAAACTTACCATAAATGCCTTCGCAAACGCTCTTCTGCAAATTTGGATCTTTGTCCGGATCTGTCAGATCGCGCTCGACGGCGTCAGGCAATGCGAAAATTGCCGTCGTGACCACGCTCACTCCATCAACCAAAACCTTCACCATCAGGAAAGAAAAATTGACCGCTATGAGCGCTATGACAAACTTGGGCAGAATGGCTTTGATATGATAGTCCTGCTGCTTGCCACCCATGACGTTGTAAAAGGCGATGCCCAACAGAATAAGCACGAACAGAATATTCACGATGTTGCGTATGTTCGTCCATATCGCCAGCATGGCCTCTTCCATTCCGGCGCTGTAGAGAATGTCCGTTTTCAGCAGACCGCCGATCATCAGCAGAACGGGCCAGATAAGCCGTTGCATAAACTCCATGATCACCAGCAGGAATGAAACCATCTGCTGGTAAATCTTTTCGATTTCCGGGCTGGAAAACGGAATGGTTCCCTGGGCAAAGGCAAACTGAGGGATCACTATGATCGCCATCAGAGCCAGAACCGCCAGGACGATCCAGCGTTTTTTGGAGCGACTGCGACCCGTTGTGCGACTCTTTTTCTGCAGTAATGTTTTCATTGTGTTTTTTTTATTTTTTTGTTTTTTTTATTAAGATCAGGGGCGCTCATTTACCCCATGCCGTCATGCCAAACACACGGCTTTCAGACAGTGCAGGATAAAATGGAATGCCTGCTGTGTCGTTTCCACATCTGCGGTGGCAGCCCAGTAGGCGCCTCCAAACGTGCCAGCCCCTGCCACTGCCCCACCCCATCGTACGGCTCTTATGAATCCAGGCGTTTTTTGTTTTGACTTCGGTCCTGCAACGGCCAGCCCGGGGCCCCGGCCCCTTCCTCCTCCAAAACCAGGACCTGCGCCCTGCGGTGCCGGTGGTGCTCCAACGCGCGCCCTTTGCTCCACCTCTCTTTTCTTTTGCATTACGGGCGCTGTCATGGGAACGCGAATGCGCGCACCCGCTATTTTTTCCCTCTCTCCTTCAGGGGCAGCCGCTCGTGACGGCATATTGGCCACCGGCCCCTTGGGGACTGCTCCACCCGCCAGCGGAACGCCCTGTATTTCTTCAACTGCCTTGATTCCCGTCGGCAACTTCGGCTCTTCAATTTGCGCTTTTGAAACCTGCGGAATACCAATCGGCGGTATGACGCCGGGGAAAGGCATACCGGGCGTAATCCCCGGCTGTTTCCCGGCTCCCTCTTCCAGTTTTTCTCCACCCAGTTTTCGTTTGTAAACTTCTGCTGCAGCCCTCGGCTCCCCGCGTTCATCCAGAAAATTTTCGGCGAGATCGTTCTGGCTCAGAGAAAAAGATTTTCCGTCCAATGCTCCGCCTTTAAACCGGAAATTAAATTTTCGCGCGTCGTCGTTCGGCGCATTCGTATCTATCGCAACATTCAGTTCCTGCCCGTTTTTGTCCTTCACAACAGCGCGCGCCTTGCCATCGGCATCAACATCAACGTTCCCCTGCACCTCCATCCCGTTATTTTCCAGCGTCCTTTTGATCGCCTCACCTTTCCGTTGCCGGAAGTCGCGCTGCAAATCACCAACCGTTGCGGGCTTTTGCGCTGATGCGCTAAAAAGCTGCTTTGTTCCTTCGCCTGCAGCAGGTTGTCCTGGCACAGCTGGCTGCCCGGGGACCGCGACAACCTGTGCCTGTCCCCCCTCCGCAGGTATCACTACCCCGCTTTCCGCAGCTTTTTCCAGTTTTTCCCATAAGCCGGACTCGATCATCGGTGTTACCGCCAGACTTCCATATCCCGGTTTATTTGCAGCCGCGTTGATCTCTTCCTCACTCATAAACTGCTCCTCTCTGTTCACTTCAATCAG
>DATDOI010000129.1:0-2497 GCA_035293325.1 Candidatus Altimarinota bacterium | reverse complement strand
GGCGGATGAAAGGGCGCGTGTGATTATGGAACAGTGCAGAGTGCTGAAAAAAGGAGGCATACTGACGATCACTCTTCCCGTAAACGCCTGTTCAGAAGAGCAGTTCACAAATCTCCAAAAAGAGCTGGCAAATTTTGGTTTAGTAGTTCTGCCGGAATACAGCGGAACGGCTTCTTCCGGCGACAAAAAAAGAGATTTTATGTGCAACATCATTACGGCGCGAAAAAAGGGAGATGTGAAGTATGAACGTATTAAAGTGAGCAATCTGGAACTCACTCCAAAAATGAGTACCCTGGAAGTCGCAGTACAATCTGGTGAACAGATTGTAAGCTCTTTTAATCTGAACGAGGGAAAAATAAGGTTCACAACACCGGCGGATGAAAAATTAAAAGGTGAAGTAACGGATTATGAAAGCGGTATATTAAGAGCACGTCAGATGTTGCGGCAGATAATGGACGAGCGTGAAATAGGAACGTTGACCGGCGAACAAAAGAAAACGATAAAGAGAGCAGGAATCGTTCTTGATTTACCTGAAGGGGGCAGAAGTTTTTGGAAATTTGCCCTTGCCACAAAGCCGGATAGAAAGCATAAGATTTACGTAGAATAAAAATTCCTGCGTAACGCTATGCAGCTCAGCCGTCTTATTTTAGAAAACTTTCGCAATCACTCAAGCCTTGAGCTTGAGTTGAATGAAGATGCCCCAACGTATATCGTGGGGCCCAACGCTTTGGGGAAAACGAATATTCTGGAAGCGATCTACCTTTTGGCGCTCACCAAATCTTTCCGTACCAGCAGGCAGCAGGACATGATTGAATGGGGGAAAGATTTCTGCCGGGTGAAAGGGTTTTTCTCAAAAACAGGAGGCGCCTCTAAAGCGGGATCTTCGACCGGCGCCAAATCAGGAAAAACTACCCCGTTAGAGCTTGAACTGTTCTTTGGCGTGCCGCCTCAGCCCCTCAAGTCGCTCAAACTCAACGGCGTGAAGACGAGCGCGGTAAAGTTTATCGGTAACTGCCAGATTGTTTTTTTTCATCCTGAGGATCTGAATATGCTCTATCTGGGACCGGATTTGAGACGACGCTATCTGGACATTCTGAACATTCAGGTGGGTCCCCGTTACTACGCAGCCCTCCGCAGCTACAAGCGGGTTATGGAGCAGAGAAACGCTCTTTTAAAACGCATCAAAGAAGGTTTGGGGCAGGCGCAAGATCTTGCCGTGTGGGACGACCAGCTGATGGAACATGGCGAACAGCTTATCGGGCAGCGAACGGAAACCATCGCTTTCCTGAATGAACGGATTTCTGCAATATACGACGAAATGTCCGGTAAAGCTGATGTCATCAGCATTTCTTACGAGGCATCCGCACCGGCAGGAGAGTTCGGCGAAAAACTGAAAAACTCACTCCACAAAGACCTCCAGGCCGAGTTCACCACCACAGGGCCTCATCGGGACGATCTGACATTTTCCCTTAACGGCCGACCAATCGGTGCGCACGCGTCACGCGGGGAGTACCGCTCTCTCCTGCTGGCTCTCAAACTCCTGGAGCTGGAATTTTATAAGGAAAAAAGCGGTGAAAAACCTCTCCTCCTGCTGGACGACGTTTTTTCCGAGCTGGATCTGAATCGCCAAAAAATGCTTCTGAAAGCCATAGAAGGGCATCAAACCATCATCACCACAACACATCTGGATCAGACGCCGGAAAGAAAACACCGATCATTGAAGCTGGAATCGAAGGAGATAGAGGTCTTCCCGGGGGACTCCGCAGTGCATGGCTAAAGGGCTCATTTCGTGGTATAATAGAGCGATATGTCGACATACGCTCTGTTTAAATTCGGACTCGCCCTGGTGCTTGCCGGCGTGCCGGCCGCCATCTGGGGTTACGTTTTCTACAAAAAGCAGGTCGGGCAGAAACGAATGCTTCTGGTTACATTTGCTACAGGCGCGCTCTTTGTAACCCCGCTTCTGCTCTACAAGTACTTGTGGCAGTTTTTCCCCTGGCTGAACGCTTTCCAGTATACGCATCAGTTCAATGAAGATCTGGTCGGGTTTTCAACGTTTGGGTTTATTCCTCTCGATGTTATCCTGACGTTCATGCTTGTGGGTCTCATTGAGGAGGTCACAAAACTCTGGGCTGTGAAGTTCACGGATAAAAAAAGAATCTGCTCCATCGATGACGCCATCGAGATGAGCATTATGGCCGCTCTGGGCTTCTCTTTCGCCGAAAATATTCTCTATTTTTACAACATCATTTCTTCACGCGGCGTGGAAGGAATACTGTACCCTTTCGTTTTCCGTTCGCTGTTTTCGACCTTCGCCCACCTGATGTTTTCCGGCATTCTGGGCTACTACTACGGCATGGCGATTTTCGCCACGGATATCGTGAAAGACGAACACGAAAAGAAAAAACGGACGCTCCTGACGACGCTTGCAGGACTTTTTAATCTCAAAAAATCTGTTGTTTTTCACGATGAGAAAATTACGCAGGGGCTTCTGATA
>DATDOI010000128.1:0-8103 GCA_035293325.1 Candidatus Altimarinota bacterium | reverse complement strand
GGCTTTCCGGAAGGGGCCCGGATTATTGGCGATATCACGCACTGCCAGGGCGGACGCATGCTGACCGTTACCGTTCGCGCCGAGTCCGTCAGCCAGGACGAGTCTGCCGGTTTTGATATTGCAGCCGACATTATCCTCATTCGCGAACCTGTACTTACTGGGTCCGGCCTCCCGGAAAGATATCGCGTAGAAAGACCTTCCACCGTTAATGTAATCACCGAACGAACCGTCGCAACCCGCATCAGTCTGGCGGAACAGGTCAACGCCGTACGTTTCAACGCGAATCGGTGAATCAGCTCTTGCCAAGGCCTTTCCCCCTTCAATCTTTATGTGCAGAGTATGTTGCGCGGACGTGGTAACGGTAAACTCTTCTGTTCCGCCGGGGCTGAGGGTTTTTTTACTCTTATTGCTGTTATCGCGGAAAACATAGCCGGATCGATGCGGAAGCTTGTAAAGCGTCCCGGCAGATTTTGATTCCTGATCATAAAAAACTGAAAGATGATCTGCCTCCATAAGATCGAGTTGAGACCATTCCGTGGTGAGAATGCGTTTTTCAGGACTGATATATCTGATATAGGGCTCAGGTTCAGGTTTTTCAACGACGGAATATATCGCCCCATGAGGGTCCCCCATATCCGCTATCTGAAGAGACCCATCGCTCACTATATCCAGCCGGATATGGCGATCACCGATAAACGGAGCGGATTTCCCGAAATAGGCGCTGTATTTTTGAGTGTCTATGAAATAACTGTTCGTACGATGCTGAACAGACGGAATTTTCAAAAGCAGTTCATCCCCCGCCGGAAAAATGAGCGTAAAAGTGGCATCGGGGTCTGCCGGTTCAAAACGGTTTCCCGGCGCATTCCGTTTGATCGTGCAAAAAGGCATGGCACCCTGCCTGGTCATAATGGAAACCTCCTTACCCTTACCGAGATCAGCGGACTGAATAACGGCAATCGAGCCCGAAGGAATTTCGGTATACCCCTCAGGAATGGGATTTTCCTGATCGGCAGAGCCTGGTTCATGGCTGAGAGACATAAACAGGTATAGAAGAGTATATTATAACATATAAATGATTTTATGGCGATTATGATACAATGTTTGGCGATTCTTTACGGTTTCCATGCGTTTCGATTTACTGACGATCTTCCCGCAGATCTTTCAATCCTATGTGGGAGAAAGCATTATCAAAAGAGCTGTACAGGATAAAAAAATATCGATCTTTGTCCACGATATCCGGGAGTACAGTAAAGATCGCCATAAAAAGGTGGATGCGCCGCCGTACGGCGGCGGGCCCGGCATGGTTATGACACCCCAGCCGGTGTATGACTGCATTGCCGCGGTAAAAAAGAAAAATAAAGGACCCGTCATATACCTGAGCCCGGCAGGAAAAATGCTTACCCAGACGAAAGCGCAGGCACTCCTGCGAACCTGCCAAAAACGGGGCAACGGTCTTATTCTGCTGTGCGGCCGATATGAGGGGATAGATCAGCGGGCCATTGACCTGTGCGTTGATGAGGAGATCTCTATTGGCAAATATGTTCTTACGGGAGGTGAGCTGCCGGCCATGGTGCTGCTGGACGTTTTGAGTCGCCTGATTCCGGGCGTACTGGGCGATGACGAATCCTCAGCGGAAGAAAGTTTTTCAAAAGCGCTGGGGGGCAAACGCGAATACCCCCATTACACGCGCCCGGAGGTTTTCCATGACCTTCAGGTTCCGGAAGTTCTTTTGAGCGGACACCACGCCAATATCAAAAAATGGCGACATAAAAACGTAAAGTAAGCTTCATGCCTCAAACGGAAAAATTAATGGATCTGTTTCATAATCACGGGACGGCATCAACCGGTCTCAGTGAAAGTGAAGCAAAAAAGAGGCTCATCGAGCATGGCCCGAATACCATCAAGGCAAAAGGGAAAAAACCGCTCATCATTATTTTCCTTGAAGAGTTTAAGGATCTGATGGTCATGATCCTCATTGTTGCTGCAGGCCTCGCCTTCATTGCCGGAGAGGTGACCGACGCCTCCGTGATCTTTTTCATCGTTGTCCTGAACGCGTTTATAGGTTTCATGCAGAAGTATAAGGCCGAAAAAGCCATCGAAGCGCTCAGAAAACTTGTTGCCCCGCAGTCGCGTGTCATTCGGGATGGTGTCGAAAAACTGATAGACGCAAAAAATCTTGTTCCGGGCGATATTTTAGTGCTGGGCGAAGGCGACCGGGTAACTGCGGATGCCATGCTCTTTGAGGTGAACGAGATGGAAGCTCAGGAGGCCGCCCTTACGGGAGAATCGGCGCCGGTACAAAAACTGACCTACGACATCGAAGAAACGCGC
The DNA here is from genome assembly GCA_035293325.1 of Candidatus Altimarinota bacterium. Classification (GTDB taxonomy): domain Bacteria; phylum Patescibacteriota; class Gracilibacteria; order UBA1369; family UBA1369; genus DATDOI01. The sequence continues at coordinate 5,772 of DATDOI010000128.1, read as the reverse complement.
AATACGGAAGCTGAAAGAGAAAATATGGTCTTCATGGGAACGAATATTACCCACGGCAACGGCCGCGCCATAGTTATTAAAACCGGCATGGAGACGCAGATGGGCAAAATAGCAAAACTGACCACCGAAACGAAAAAAGATGTAAGTCCGCTTGAAAAAGAGCTTCTCCGGATCGGAATTTTTGTCGGAAAAATAGCGCTTGTGATTTCGCTCCTGCTCCTGGCTGTGGGTGTCTTTATTCAGGGGAAGGAGTTTGTGGATACGCTTCTCTTTGCAACATCCGTTGCCGTTGCCGCAGTTCCGGAAGGCTTACCCGCAACCATAACAATAGCGCTGGCCATAGGTGTGCAGCGGCTGGCGAAAAAAAATGCCATTGTGAAGCAGCTCTCGTCCGTAGAGACGCTTGGATCCACAACAGTGATCTGTAGCGATAAAACCGGCACACTCACAAAAAATGAAATGACCGTGAAAGAGATTTATTTTAACGGCCACGAAACGTCTGTCCACGGAGTCGGCTATGCTCCAGCAGGGTATCTGAACATCAGGAAAAACGGCAAAGATCTGATCACTCTCGGCAAAGAAAGCGGACTGTATGAAGACTACGAAATTTCACGCAAAGATCTGGAAAACCTGGGGGTAACGGAACCGTCGCTCCACAACTCGCTGAAACTTTTTATGACGGCGGCCACGGTCTGCAACAATGCAAACCTTACCCATGAGGGAAATGAGTGGAAAGTTCTCGGCGATCCAACAGAGGGCGCGCTCCTGACGATGGTGGAAAAAACGGGCTTTAAGAGAGCCGGGATCCTGAAAAGTTTTGAAAAAATTCATGAAATCAGTTTCGATTCCGTAAGAAAAAGGATGACCGTGATAGTGAAAGATGAACGTGGAGACTATTATGCGTTCACAAAGGGCGCGCCTGACGGAATTATAGAAATCTCTTCAAAACTGCTCGACGAGAAAGGAGATGCGGTTTTCACCAAAAAAGACAAAACTCATTTTCAGGAAAAAAACGAGGAGATGGCAAAACGCGCACTCCGGGTACTGGGCTTCGCCTATCGCAAAATAACGGCCGGGGAAATCGAGCGGTACGAAAATGAAAAAGTTTTCCCCAAGGAGGCGGTTGAAAAAGATCTCATTTTTCTGGGGCTCAGCGGCATGATAGATCCGCCCCGGCCGGAAGTGAAAGAGTCGGTGGAAACGGCAAAAAAAGCCAGTATCCGCATCTATATTATTACCGGAGATCACGGACTTACGGCGCAGGCGATAGCGAAACAACTGAACATCATCACCCCTGAGCGGGAACACCGGATCATTACAGGAGAAGAGCTGCAGAAACTGAAAGACGCGGAGCTGAAAAAAATGCTGGCCAACCGCAAACTCGACATTCTCTTCGCCCGCGTAAGTCCGGAACACAAACTGCGCATCGTGACGATACTCAAAGAGCTCGGCGAAATTGTGGCGGTCACGGGTGACGGGGTGAACGATGCTCCTGCGCTTAAAAAAGCCGATATCGGCATTGCCATGGGCATTACGGGAACGGATGTAAGCAAAGAAGCCTCGAACATGGTTCTGGCGGACGACAGTTTCTCCACGATCGTTACAGCCATCAAAGAAGGACGTACCATTTACGATAACCTCAAAAAATTCGTCTTCTACGTTTTTTCATGCAACATCGGGGAGTTAATAACGGTTTTTTCAGCAATACTCCTTGGGCTTCCGGCGCCGCTCACGGCCATTCTTATTCTCTGCGTGGACCTTGGGACGGACGTGCTTCCTGCGGTAGCGCTGGGCGTGGATCCTTCCGAACCGGGAATTATGGATAAAAAACCCAGAGACCCGAAGACAAAAATCATGGAGAAGGATTTCGTCAGGCGTTATCTGTATCTGGGAACGCTTATCGGCGTAATCGTCATGGGGGTCTATATATGGACGCTCTACCGTTATGGCTGGTCATGGGGGCAGCCTCTGTCTGATGAAAACATGACGTACCTCAAAGCATCAAGCACGGCATTTGCGGCGCTCGTCCTGATTCAGATGGTCAATGCGTTCAACGCCAGGAGTGAAAGAAACTCAATCATGAGAATCGGTCTATTTTCAAACCTGTGGCTCCTGGGAGCCATTGCGATTTCGCTCATCATTACATACGTGATGGTGGAGGTGCCGCTGATACAGGGTTTCATCGGGACGACGCACCTGGGATTGGAGAATTGGGGGATCATTGTGGTGGCCTGCATGATACCTCTTATTGTTGAGGAAATAAGGAAAAAATTTCTCCTTAAGAACACTGTTCATGCCGGATGAAACCATTGCGGGTCTGCAATCCAGGATCAGGCACGGAAAATCCGTAACGTTTCAGGTAAAAATTATCCCGAAGAGCAAAAAGAGCGAACTGGCCGGGATGTACGGAAAAGACATCCTGAAAATAAAAATCGCGGCCGTGCCGGCAAAGAATAAAGCCAATGAAGAGCTGATAGAATACCTCAGCGATCTTCTCGACGTATCAAAACAGAGCATCAGTATAAAAAAGGGAGCTCTATCCCCTTTCAAAACCATTGAAGTGAACCCATGATCTACGGCAACACGCAGGAACTCATTGAACTGCTGAAAAAAAACGGTGTGTGGGCAAAAAAAGATCTGGGACAGAATTTTCTGGTCAATCCGGAAATTCTTGAAAAGATTATCGGAGCCGCCGACTTGAAGAAGAGCGACAGCGTGGTGGAAATCGGACCGGGGCCGGGGATACTCACAATCGAGCTGGCCAAACGCGCGGCAACGGTCAGAACGATCGAGCTGGACGCTGCGATTATCCCCCTGCTTCAGGAAAATATCCGCCCATATACAAACGTAGAGCTTGAGACAGGCAACGCCCTCAGGGCAAAGCTTCCGGAACAGCCGTACAAACTGGTCGCCAACATCCCCTACTACATCACCTCCCCGCTGATCAGCCACTTTTTGAATGTGCAGAAAAACGACGGCATGAGACCTTCAATAATAGTATTGCTCGTACAAAAAGAGGTGGCGGAAAAAATATGCGCGAAAGACGGAGAACATACGGTGCTGAGTCTGCAGGTTCAGGTTTTCGGTAAACCGTCGATCGTAAGCGCCGTCGGCAAGAGCAGTTTCTATCCGCAGCCAAAGGTGGATTCCGCCATTTTAAAAATCGAGGTGTACCCGGTTCCTCTCATCGCGGACATTCCCCTGTTTCTGAGTCTGATAAAAAAACTCTTTGCTCAACGCCGCAAAACCCTCCTCAACACACTCCAGAATCAGATGAAGTTTACACGCGCAGCGGCTGAAGAACTCCTGAAAACATGCGCTATCGAGCCAAACCGGCGCCCACAGTCACTGACCATGAACGAGTGGGAAAAAATGGTACAGGAGATCGAAAAAACGGCGACATCCTAGTGAACAGGTTTCGGCCGCGGCCAGTCAAACCGGTGTATGCATCGGGCAAGGAAAAGACGACAACGGTCATGCTGTTTTTTCAGAAGCAGATCACGCACAGTTGATGCAATGTCGGCAATATCGGAATCCTCGCAATGGTCCTGTGAACAAACGACCAGAAAAAATTCGGCAAGATCAATCGGGCCATCCTGAAGCAGTTCAAAAGCCGCATCAAAAAGTTTTTCTTTATAGGCTACGGATCTGGTGATCATGGCAAGATCCCGTACGCGTGAAAATCCGTGAACCGCGCCGGTTTTGAAAAAAAACTCCGATTTCTGCTGATCCGGTGAGTTTTCGATAAAGAGGCGGACAAGCCTGGTAGCCTCATCCATGGAGACATGAGCCACAGTGACAACCAGCTTGAGCTGGAAAAAACTGAGTCTCTGCCAGGTGCCTGACCCAAAAAAAACAAAGGCATAAACCTTTTCAACGCCGTGCTTCTCTATGAGTCCAACGATCAAAGCCGTCAGCTCACGGAGACTCTCAACATCTCCATGGCAATAAAAGCGCCAGCATGAAAGAATTTCAACAGCCTTATTGGTATGAAGTTCAGCAAGACGGCCAACAATCGTATCAACCTCGGAAAGTTTACGGACATCTCCATTTGAAAAATCACTGAAGTCATCCGTCAGGTCTGCTTCATCAACAGTGCGAACTTTATTAAGACCGGGCGGCATACGGTTGCACTTTACCAAGGATTTGCAACTATGAATGAATTTACCGTTTAAGTCAAATTCATTTGAGCGCCGATTTCATCTGCATTACGGCATCACGGGCCGCCTCAGCATAATCGCGCTCCGTAAAGTGGTCAGACTGCTCCCAGGCATAGTTTATAGCGCGGGATGAGTTTATGATCGCCCCAAGTCCATCCGGCCCAAAACAGACCTTTACGTCGTCTGCAGTGCCGCCCTGCGTTCCGTAACCCGGAACCAGGAAAATACTCCTGGGCATAAGCTTGCGAAGCCTCATGGCCTGTTTTGGGAAAGTCGCGCCCACAACCGCACCAACGAGAGAGTAATCTGATGTGCCAAGATCATCCGCACCCCAGGAATCAAGGTACTGAGCCATTATTTCATATATAGCGCTCGCGTCTTTCATCTCCAGATCCTGCAGATCGGCAGAGGAAGGGTTAGAGGTTTTAACGAGAACGAAAACCCCTTTACCATGTTTTCGCGCAATATCCACAAATGGTTTGATCCCATCCCATCCAAGATAGGGGGCAACTGTGACGGCATCAGCATCAAAAGAAAAAACCTCTTTGCCATGAAGATCCACTTTGCCTAAAAAGGCGCGCGCGTAAGCTTCAGCGGTAGAACCGATATCGCCGCGCTTGATATCTGCAATGGTCATAAGCCCCTTGTCACGCGCGTACCACAGAGTCTCTTCAAAAACGCGTATGCCCTCATGACCGTACTCTTCATAATAGGCAATCTGGGGTTTCACGACCGGCACCAGGTCCTGAACGGCATCAATAATACCCTTATTGAACTCCAGTATAGACTCCGCGGCGGCAGTGAAACCATTTTTGTATTTTGAAAAATGGTTCTTTTTAATAAACCCGGGAATACGTTTCAGGTCAGGATCGAGTCCAACGCAGATGGCTGACCCCTTTTGACGTATCCGGTCGTTCAGGCGGTCCGCAAAATGGAAGGGTAACTGATCTTTTTCATTACGGGGCTGTCGGCGTTCCTGCTTGTCGTCTTTGACTTTTCGGGGAGCTTTTTCAGAGACTTTTTTCGTTGCCATGGAGTTGAGAGATTGGAGGCTGTGCTGATTATACTGGAGGAGAAAAAAAAACCGAAGCGAAGAGAGGCCAATCTTGACAAAAGAATCGAAATTAGCTCTTATTCTTGGCGATTACAGGTGGAGAACACATGATCTTTGATTTTTCGGTAGGGAGCAATCTGGCCGGTTAAGGGAATTGACTGCAAAAAAGTTAGTGCGATTCCTTTACGGACAGATGAACTCTCTACAGAACGTACAGTACTTTCGGGTATCGATGCGTGCTTGCTGTTTTTTGAGTGCAAGCGTGGATCGATGCCCGAAGGTGAACCGCGGTTGGTTAACCGGCGCGCATTGGAAAGACAGGAGCATGGCAGACACGGCGAGCGACGACACGGCAAAGGCAGACGATCCGGGAAGCGGCAACGCTCCCCCGGCAGACACGACGACGGCAACCTCCGAAGCAGAGGCAGGTGGCGACCGGGAAACCCCGGCAGCCGCAGAAGCTGCTGCAGATCCCCCTCCGGCTGATGCTGGTGGCGGTGATGTGGCGGCTCCCGAGGCTGCTGCAGATCCCCCTCCGGCTGATGCTGGTGGCGGTGA
>DATDOI010000127.1:0-2794 GCA_035293325.1 Candidatus Altimarinota bacterium | reverse complement strand
AGCAAGCGCGCTCAATTCAGCAAAACTTGCAGAAAAAACGGGGCTTCCGTCAAACAGGATCGTGCTGAGCGTCAAAATGTCCGACGTGCAGGATACAATTCAGGTATACCGGAAACTTTCCGCCATGTGTGACTACGCTCTCCACGTCGGCCTCACCGAGGCTGGTATGGGCGACAAGGGAATCGTGGCTTCCACAGGGGCTCTTTCAGTGTTGCTCCAGGAGGGTATCGGCGACACAATCCGGGGATCCATTACACCTGAACCTGGTGGGTCGCGCGCAAGAGAGGTTCAGATTTGCCAACTCATTTTGCAGACAATGGGGCTTCGGCAGTTTAAGCCCAGCGTTTCATCCTGCCCCGGCTGCGGGCGTACGAGCAGCGATTATTATCAGAAACTTGCGGCGGAAGTAAACGGGTACATTGCCAAAAGTATGGTCGAGTGGCGACAAAAATATCCCGGCATTGAATCTCTCAAAATAGCCGTCATGGGTTGTATCGTCAACGGCCCGGGAGAGTCCAGACACGCAGATATCGGCATCAGCCTGCCCGGAAAAACGGAAGAGCCGATTGCACCGGTTTACATCGAAGGCCGTCAGCACAAAGTGTTAAAAGGGGAAAATATTCCGCGGGATTTTATCAAAATTCTTGAGAATTATGTCGGCGAAAAATTCGGCGCCAGTAGCAAAATTAGTCAATAATCTTCCGCCACATCTTTGTTCCGAGGATTTTGTCCTGAAGATCGAACATGATTTTCCGCTCGGCAGTTTTTTCATGATCGTAGCCGAAAATATGCAGAACGCCATGCACAAAAAGAAACTGCAGCTCCTGCACCAGAGTTTTTTTATGCTCCGCAGCCTGGCGTCGTGCCGTATCGAGTGAAATAAATATCTCACCCACCAGGCTTGCTCTGGGGAACACTAGCTCCTTTCCAAAATAGCTGAGAGAGATGACATCCGTCGGAGTGTCCTTTTGCCGGTAGCTCCGGTTGATAATGCGTATCTCCTCATCGGAAATGAGAACCAGTTCTATGAGCCCGCCTTTCATGCCGGGCGCCAGATATTTCTGTTTTTTCAGGACTCCGATGGCTTTTGCAAAAACCGGCTCAAAATGGGATTTTCTCATTTTATATCCGTCAATGCGCTGCTCTATTTCGAGGACGTACCCCGCGATTTTTCTGCTGCGTGGTTTTTTAAGCCTCCCGAGATCAGGACCATCAATATAGACAAAATCCTCATTCGTGCGGGGTTCCGGATTATTTTTTGCCATCCCTGTACCGGTAAAGAATTTCATGCGCAACGATACCATAAGCTGTCGCAACATTCAGTGAATTTGCGCGTCCCAGCATGGGAATCGATACGGCCATATCGGCAAGCTCCAAAAGTTCATCACTCACACCCTCAACTTCGTTCCCAAGAATGAGAGCGAGAGGGAAAGGGTATTTCGCCTCCTTAAAATCAACACTCGCTTGTGTCAGTTCCAGTGCGCAGATCGTAACCCCCTTTTCTTTGAGTTTAACGACCGTTTCCTTCACGGATGACGTCCAAGTCCAAGGGACAGCTTCCGTCGCGCCTAATGCGCTCTTTTCGATATCTTTTCTGGGAGGGTGCGGCGTGATGCCGCACAAATAGAGCTGCTCTGCCAGAACGGAATCTGAGGTTCTGAAAATTGCTCCGACATTTTGAGTGCTCCGGATATTATCAAGAACAACATGGAGAGGCGTCCGGTCGATCTTTTTTAAATCTTCAAGTGGAGGCTTACGCGCCTGCAGTTCCTGACTGGAAAATTTCCTGATCATCGGTTTGGACAACAAGGTCGGCATTACTTTGCATCAGCGATTCGAGCTCTGCAAGCGTAATCGGCTCATCCGGTCGGAATGTGGGGGTTGGTTCCAAAATACCTTTTTCCAGTGCAAAATTCAGGTAACGCGGATACCACCAGGACCCCTCGGCCGTGGAATCAACATCTGTGAAAGGTGTATTTTCAATCGTTCCAAGTTCAAACCGTTCCTTCCAGTGCATGAGTCCTGAGGCACCCAGAGTGAGCTTTAAGGCCTGTATTCTGGTCATGACGACCTCGGGCCTGAAAGGGGTGGATCTGTCACCAAGATAGCCGTGAACGAGTCCAAGCATGGATGCTACATTGATAGCTTCATAGTAGCGGTTGAGGGGGCTGACATCGGGATAAAGTGAGAGGGGATCAAACGCAATATCGTCAAAATCGGACATAGCGGCAAAAACAAAAAAACAGTCATCCGCGTGAGAGAGACAGTCAGAAATAAAAGCGCGTCTCTCTTTTTTGAGATGGTAGAAATCAACAACGCGTGAGACAACCTCTCCTCTGGTAAGAAGCTTTGCGGGATAATCTCCATCATTTGCCTGCTCCTGCGCTGCCGCAAACTGTGGTACGCCCAAAAAAACGGAAAAACTCCATAACGCGAAAATCCCCACAGTTAAGCCATTTCTTACCTTCAAGCTCTTGAAAAATTAGGAAAAAATGAGTTTCTCACATTATATCGCTTCACCAAAAAAAGTAAACCGCGGCCTGTGAGCTCTGATTGGTCGCTCCTGGAAGAGAAGCAGGGAAGTCGTGTGGACACGATGTCGTCACAAAGTGGACAGGAATTGGACATGACATGGACACGGAATAGACAGTGTCCATGTTGAACATGGCGTGCCTATAAGATATATGGACAAGTGTAGACAGAGGATTATAATCCGTGGCGATATTGTCTATAGTCTGTCTACTGTTTGTCTATAGACAAACAGTAGACAGCGAAATTTTCCGGAAATATGAAA
>DATDOI010000126.1:0-2496 GCA_035293325.1 Candidatus Altimarinota bacterium | reverse complement strand
GGAGGTCACGGCGGTCTGCAATAAGGACAATCTGGGCTATGTCGGAGGTGCAAATCAGGGCATCAAACTGGGAAAGGGAGAGTATGTGATGCTCATGAATCCGGACATTAAGTTCGAACCGGACTACATTGAAAAATGTTTGAAGAAAATGGAGGAGGATAAAAAAATAGCGGCGATATGCGGGAAAATTTATAAGTACGATTTTGAAAACGACCGTCCGACAAAATTTATTGATACCGTGGGTTTGTTCTGCTTCCGGAACCGCAGGGTGATAGATGACGGCCAGGGACTTGAGGATAAAGGGCAGTTCGATAAGGAAAAAGAGGTGTTCGGCATATCCGGAGCGTGCCCCATTTACCGACGCGAAGCTCTGGAGGACGCGAAGTATAAAGAGGAATATCTGGACGATAATTTTTTCATGTACAAGGAGGATGTGGATATTTCGTGGCGATTCCGTCTGCTGGGCTGGAAATGCTGGTACCTTCCGGTGGCCGTTGCATACCATGGGCGCGGAACGGGAGTGCTGAAGCGCTTCACGCACATGGAGGTGTACAAAAATCGCAGTAAGTTGACGCCGTTCCAGAAAGGTTTTTCTTTCAAAAATCAGAGGCTGATGCAGATAAAGAATGAACTTTTTTTGTCCTACATGAGAGATTTTTTCCCGATGCTCTGGAAAGAGATACTGGTTTTGGGATACATGATTTTTAAGGAGCAGTATCTTTTTAAATCCTGGTGGCAGATGGTGAAGCAGATACCTTCCACGCTGAAAAAACGTGATGCGCTCATGAAAAAAAGAAGAGTGGGATGGAAGGAGATGTCCCGATGGTTGAGCGGTAAACAGTCAGAATATCTTGAACATGAACTCAAAAATTCCAAACATTGAGGAGCTTCGGAAAAGAAATTACGAAGAGCTTCTGGATGCGGCGGAGCAAAAAAAGTTGGATAGCCGGAAGAAAATTTACCGCATGGTGAAAAGATTTCTGGATATTCTGATTTCCGCAGTGATGCTGGTAATTTTTTCGCCGGTGTGGCTGGTTATTGTTCTATTGGTGCGCATAGATTCGCGGGGGAAAGCCCTTTTTGCGCATACGCGCGTGGGCAAAGACGGCAAACTTTTTACCATCTACAAATTCCGCACCATGCGGATGGATGCGAAAGATCAGGATTTTGCGCCGCACGCGCCTGACGATCCGCGGGTAACCAAACTCGGCAGATTTTTACGCCGCACCAGTCTTGATGAGGTGCCGCAGTTCTGGAACGTGATAAGGGGCCATATGGCGCTGATAGGGCCGCGCCCGGAAATGCCGTTTATCGTGGAAACGTACACGCGCGTTCAGCGGGCGCGGCTGCTTGTAAAACCGGGGATTACGGGACTGTGGCAGATTGCGGGAAGAAAAGATCTGCCGCTCCATGAGAACGTTGAGTTCGACCTTCACTACATTCTGAACGAATCGCCGCTCCTGGATTTGCTTATTTTATTGAAGACGTTTAGTGTAGTTTTAAAAGGAAAAGGCGCTTATTAATGCACAAATCTCAAACAAAACACTGGTACGATTCCGCGCTGGAATACGCTCTGTACGCGACGGTTATTCTGGTTCCCGCCGTTTTTTCGCCGTGGTTTTTCACGGTTTTCAGCGCGCCGAAACTGCTGGTTTTGCGAATGCTTACGCTTCTGATCGTCGTGTTGTGGGGATGCAAAATGTACGTTGAAGGAAAACTGGTGTACGTGAAAGACCGTCTCAACATGGCCCTCGTTTTTTATGGAGCGGTCTGTGTTATCACGACCATTTTTTCCATAAATATCTGGAGCAGCCTGCTCGGCGCGGGAGGCCGTTTCATCGGACTCATGAGCATGCTGATCTTTCTGCTCCTGCCGTTTTTTGCCATCAATATTTTGAAGGAAAGAAAAAAAGCGGAGCGGCTCCTGGTTATAAGCGTTGTAGCGGCAAGCATCCTGGCACTCTACGGAATCGCGCAGTACTTCGGCATTTTTCAGGATGCGTTTCACTGGAATCAGGACCCCGCTGACCGCGTGTTCGGCACTGTGGGGCACGGAAACCATTTTGGAGCGTACCTTGGAATGCATCTGCTCATCGGTGTTTTTTTGCTGCCCGGGGTGAAGAGATCCGGACTGCGCGCGTTGCTGGGTCTGGGTCTTATTCTCCAGACCGTTGCTCTATTCATGACAGGCAGCCGCGGAGCCATTGCGGCCAGCGTGATGGCATTGATTTTCACCGGTATTTTCTGGGCCGCAAAAAACCGTAAAAAACTGAAACTTTCATTCAGCCGCGTTTTACTGGCACTTTTTATTGTCGTCGCCGTAGGTTCGGCGGGCGTGAGTGTATTCCGCGACGACCTCGTGAAAATCCCGGTCGTGGAAAGATCTCTGCAAACTGCGGAGCTTTTGAGTCAGGGAAAAGTCCCGGACCGTCTCAGCTGGTGGATGAGTGCCATTGAAATGGCTCAGGATAAGCCATTTTTCGGATACGGCCTCTC
>DATDOI010000125.1:0-2155 GCA_035293325.1 Candidatus Altimarinota bacterium | reverse complement strand
CGACAGAGATTCGTCGCTTTCTCCTGCCACTTTTCAAGAAAGAAAAAATTCACTGTGAAGATCTGGGCGATATAACCCCGTCTCTGAAATGCACCAGCCACGATCCACGTAAAAAATGCGCGATCAATATTGAAGAACTCCAAAAAGAGACCGCCGCTGCGATTCAGCACAATAAAATTTTCTCTCCCGATACCAAAAATTTCCCCGTTCTTCTGGGAGGAGATCATAGCGTTAATATCCCGTTCATCCGGGCCGCAGCAAAGAAAGCGGCTGCCAAAAAGCAAAAAATCGGTCTTCTGTGGCTCGACGCGCACGGAGATTTTAATACGCCACAAACAACATCGTCGGGCAACGTGCATGGGATGGTCGTTTCACAACTTACCGGCTTGTGGGGAGTCGGAAGTGCGAATAAATCTGTCGCTCCCGAAAATATTTGTCTCATCGGCACGCGAAGTCTTGATCCGGAAGAAAAAAAACTTCTGAAGAAATCAGGCATATCGGTTCTGACGGCCAAACATGTTAAAAGAGTCGGTCTTAAAAAAGCGCTTCAGAAAGCTGCGAAAATTGCGCTGAACGGGACATCCGGAATTCACGTCAGCATTGACCTGGACGTTTTCGATCCGAGTATTGCTCCAGGAGTCGGAACGCCCGTCAAAAAAGGTTTCATGGGAAAACAGATTGCGAATATGTGTGAAATATTCGCGACGCTGCCTGTTGTATCAATGGACGTCGTAGAACTGAATCCCACCCGCGACGTAAAAAACAAAACCGCAAAACTCGCCGCCGAACTCATTTCAGCCTTCTGTAAGAAAGTTTAATCGAAGAGCACCTCGTACGTTTTCTGCGCCGCCTTTTCCCATGAGAATTTTTTGAGCTGCTGATCACCCTTCACCACAAGCTGATTCACGAGCATGCCGTCGGAGGCAAGCCGTTTGAGGCCCACTCCAATCTCCTCCGATTTTTCCGGGTTCACCTGGTAGGCGGCGCTTCCCGCAACTTCCGGCAGGGATGAAACGCTGGAAGTAAGCACAGGACGACGCATCGCAAAACCCTCCAGTACCGGCAGTCCGAAACCCTCGTACATGGATGTGAATGCAACGATTCTGCATCCGCTGAGCAGGAAAAGCTTTTCCCGTTCCGTGATGTATCCGGGCAACAAAACCTGGCGCTCAAGTCCGAGCTCCTCAATTTTTTTCCAGATCTCCTCAAAACCGACGCCGCGCTTTCCCGCAAGAACCAGTTTCCAGTCGGGAAACTCTTTCAGAAAACGGGAAAATCCTTCAATAAGCCGTTTTAAATTCTTTTTTGCCTCCAGCCTTCCAACGTAAAAAACGTACAGATCCCTCTCTTCAAGATGGAACTGCTCCAGATATTTTTTCTTTTCTTCATCCGTCCAATGAAAAAGTTTGGGGAATTCCGGCGCGCCATGGGGAATGACGACAATTTTTTCCGGCATGCAGCCAAACAGCTGAACAAGATCTTTTTTTGTTGCTTCGCTGGGAACAATAATCTTCCACGCGCGTTTGACGGCCTTTTTTGTGGTGCGATTCAGAAGCCAGTACTGAAAACCCGAATAACATTCCCGATAATGTCTGAACGCCACATCATGAACGGTAATGACAGATTTTTTAGGGAAGATAAGAGGGAGCGTATGCGATGGTACAAAAAGAAGGTTCACAGGATGCAGCAGCAGCTCAAGACTTAGGCGCAAAACCGTCCAGAACCGCCGTGCCGGAATAACTCTTTTTTTTACGTTGAAAGGAGTATCGGTTTTAAGGTCAAAATTTTTCGGCGCGTACAGGCGAACCTCGGCATTGTGTTCACGCCCCAGCATGGGAATAAGCTCGTTCAGCAGATGAAAAGAGTACCACTCGACGCCTGTGGGTTCCGCATGATTATAGCGTGATGCATCAATGCCCAGGACCATGGTGTAACAAGAAAGCGAGTGCACGGCACGAGCGCGAGGCCGAACGAGGCTGGGTCTCGTGGGGCCCAGCCGAGCGAAGGACAAGCTTATCAAAAAGGAGAGCTCATTATACCTTTTTAGTCCACCCGCGCAATGACGAGCGCAAGAACCTTTTTGAAGCCGGCTTTCTTAAGTTCCAGAGCGCAGGAATTCAGCGTTGAAATGGTGGTGGCGACATCATCGACGAGA